>DATJQG010000295.1:0-2147 GCA_035506015.1 Candidatus Edwardsiibacteriota bacterium | reverse complement strand
GATTACCGCGGCTGCGGCGCCGGCGCGCACTCGCACCGGTCCGGACGGCGCTGGGGCAACGAGGCCGACCCCGCGGCGTACGTCCGCCTCGTGCAAACGGGCGCACGCCCGGTGGCGTTCGAGGAAACACTGAGCCGAGAGCAGCGCCTGTTCGAGGCGGTGTTCCTGGGCCTGCGGCTGGTGGCGGGCATCGACACGGCGGCGTTCCAGCGGCAGTGGGGCTGTTCGCCGTTGGATTACCAGCCGGCGGTGTGGGACAGGCTGCGGCGGCAGGGGATGGTGGAGACGCGCCCGGGATCGGTCAGTCTGACGCAGCGCGGCCTGCTGCTGGCCGACCGGGTGCTGGCCGAGCTGGCGCCGGAATACGATCAACGATGCGACAGTGAACAATGAACGACGGAAATACGCGAGACTATTGTTGGCGATCGCCCGTCGTTCATCGTCCGTTGCAGCAAGTTGACCCTTGACTTTTTCCGTAATATTTCGTATTCTATAGGCATGCATGAAACGGACCGTGAGACGATGAACCTCGAGACGGAACGGCACTACAAGCTCGGGCGCGAGCTCTACGCCAAGGGCCGGCACACCGATGCCATCGCGGAGTACAAGAAGGCCATCAAGCTGTCGCCCGAGTTCGCCGACATCCACAACCAGTTGGGGCTGGCCTACTACCTCAACGGCGAGTTCGAGGAGGCCGTCAATTCGTTCCGGGAGGCGATCGAGCTCAATCCCAGCTACGTCGAGGCCCACCTCAACCTGGCCATCACCCTCAACGAGCTGGGGCGCTACGAGGAGTCGGTGGCGCACTTCACCAAGGCCTCGGACGCCGAGGACGCCAAGGGCGTGATGCCGCTGGGCGTCCGCAACCAGCTGGCCGGCACCCACGCCAAGCTGGGCGACACCTACAACGACATCGGCTACGACAAGGAGGCGGCCGAGGAATACGCCAAGGCGCTGAAGATCAACCCCAAGTACCACGACGTCCGCCTCAAGCTGGCCAAGTGCCTGCTCAACCTGGGCCGGATGGACGCCGCGCTGGACGAGCTGAAGCTGATCCTGGACGCCAACCCCGACTACCTGGAGGCGCTGATCTTCACCGGCGTGGCCTTCCTCAAGCAGGGCGACAAGGCCAAGGCCCGCCAGCAGTGGGAACAGTGCCTGCGCAAGGACCCCAAGAACGTCCGGGTCAAGACCTACCTGGCGCTGCTGGATAAAAAAACCTGAACAACGTACTCCCGGCGAACCCCTTCCCGGTCCGGGAAGGGGTTTGTTGCGCCCTCAGCAATCATCACGAGGTCCTCCCCATGAAGACGATCATCCGCACCCTGGCCGCCGGCGCGCTGCTCTCGCTGCTGGGCTGCGCGCCATCGGCCTACGTCCGTCCCGCCGCCACCGCGCCGGCCCACAACCTCGACGTCACGGTCCCCAACGCCAACAAGAAGGACGTGATCGACGCCCTGGTCAGCGCCATGGCCGCCCGCGACTTCGCGGTCAAGGCCGTCACCGATTACACGGCGGTCTTCACGCGGCCCGTCGACCAGCCCGCCGCCCGGGGCCGCAAGATGGGCGCCGCCAGCGGCCCGGCCGAACAGCGGGTGTCGTTCACGATCGCCAAGGCCGGCGCCGGCGTGCGGCTGGTGCTGTCCAACGAGCTGGTCTACAATCCCGGCAGCGCCAACGAGCGGGCCACCGACGCCAGCGGCGGGGAGGGCGGGGCCAGCTGGCAGCAGTTCCTCAATTCGTTCCCCAACCAGTTCCGGGGCCGGATCGGCATCACGATCGACCGCGCCGGCTGGGTCACCAACGTCGAGCCGGACTCGCCGGCCGCCAGCGCCGGCATCCAGAAGGGCGACCAGATGCTGCGGGTCGACGGCGCGCCCTACAGCGGGCCCGACCAGCTGGTGGGCGACCCCGACACCAAGGTCGTGGTGGTGGTGCTGCGCCAGGGCAAGGAGATGCCGATGATCATCTATCGCAAGGTGATCAGCACCGGCGCGGAACAGCAGGCGCCGCCCCCGCCGGAAGCGATGCCCGCGCCGACGATGCGGAGGAAATAGTACTCGGTCACGATCAATATTGAAGAGCCCTGTGTTCACAGGGCTCTTCGGCGTTTACACGATGATCGATGATATGCAAAAAACGGTTCG
>DATJQG010000294.1:0-3599 GCA_035506015.1 Candidatus Edwardsiibacteriota bacterium | reverse complement strand
CCATCAACGTCCTGCGAACAGTGATCAACGGACGAGCCGTTTGACACGGCGAGATCATGAACGACGAAGCGCCTTGATCGAAATATCAAGGCGCTTCCCTTTGGTGGGCCCTCCGGGACTTGAACCCAGAACCAACGGATTATGAGTCCGCTGCTCTAACCGTTGAGCTAAGGGCCCACGTTAATCATACCATAAGGCGTCCGGGCAGTCAATAATTTTAAGGATCAGGGGCCTGTTGACGGCAGCGAAAATATTGGGCGGCATACGGTTCTTTGATGTTGACACTTCCCGGCGCTGCTGTTATAATCTCAAATTACATATTAATGTCGGCCGCCCCGCATCAATTGACGGTCGGCACTTCATCGTCCGCATCAATTTTCAACGAAGGAACGGGAATCGAATGAAACGCGCGATCCTCATCGCCATGGTCCTGGCGTCGGCCGCCGCGGCGGCCCTGGCGCAGCCCCGGCAATCCCAGGCGCTCGACACCGCGGCCGTGCTGCCGCTGGACACGGCGGTCGCCGCCGGCGTGCTGCCCAACGGCCTGCAGTACTTCGTCCGCGCCAACCACAAGCCGGAGCACCGGGCCGAGCTGCTGCTGGCGGTCAACGCCGGCTCGGTGCTGGAGCAGGACAACGAGCGCGGCCTGTCGCATTTCCTGGAGCACATGGCGTTCAACGGCACCAAGAACTTCCCGCACCAGGCGCTGGTCGACTACATCGAATCGATCGGCATGCGGTTCGGCGCGGACCTCAACGCCGGCACGGGGTTCGACCACACCATCTACATGCTGACCGTGCCCACCGACTCGGCCCCGCAGTTCCGCCAGGCGCTGCAGGTCCTGGAGGACTGGGCACACCAGATCTCGTTCGACGACGGGGAGATCGACAAGGAGCGGGGCGTGATCATGGAGGAATGGCGGATGGGCCGCGGCGCGCGGCGCCGGATCTGGGACCAGCAGGCACAGATGCTGCTGGCCGGGTCGCGCTACGACGGGCGCAACCCGATCGGCGACACCGCCGTGATCCTGCATTTTCCCCACCAGCTGATCAAGGACTATTACAAGCGGTGGTACCGGCCCGACCTGATGGCGGTGATCGCCGTCGGCGATTTCGACCGCGACGCGGTGGTGCGCCAGATCAAGGAGCGGTTCGGCGCCATCCCCAAGGCCGCCAAGCCGGCGCCCCGGCCCGTCTACCCGGTGCCGGCCCAGGCCGAGCCGCGCTACTCGGTGGTCACCGACCCCGAGGCCACGGGCACGATGGTCAGCATCGAGTTCCTGCGGAAACCGGACACCATCACCACCGTGGGCGGGGCCCGGCGCGAGCTGGCCGCCCAGCTGTTCGCCGTGATGCTCAACCAGCGGCTGGACGAGCTGGCCAAGCTGCCCCGGCCGCCCTTCATCGAGGCCGAAGGGTCCAAGGACAAGCTGGTGGCCACGGCCGACGAGTACTCGCTGGGGGCCAGCGTGGCCGACACCGGCGTCACCGCCGGCCTGGCCGCGCTGCTGACCGAGGCCCGGCGCGTCCAGCTGCACGGCTTCGTCCCGTCGGAGCTGGCCCGGGCCCGGGCCGAGCTGCTGCGCAAGGCCGAGAAGGAATACCAGGAGCGCGACAAGACCGAGTCGCGGTCCTTCGCCTGGCGCTACGCGTCGCATTACCTCGACGGCCACGCCTACCTCAGCCCGGCCGCCGACTACCAGCTGACCAGGGCCCTGCTGCCCGGCATCAGCCTGGCCGAGGTCAACGCGCTGGCCAAGGAGCTGATCACGCCGCAGAACCGGGTCTACATGGCCAGCGGGCCGCAGCGCGCGGGGCTGCAGCTGCCCACCGAGGCCGGCCTGTCGCTGACCGCCGCGCGGATCGAGGGCGAGCCGGTCGCGCCCTACGTCGACAAGGTCGCCGCCCAGGACCTGATGCCGGTCAAGCCCAAGCCGGGCAAGGTGGCCAAACAGAAGGATTATCCGGAGCTGGGGCTGCACGAGTGGACGCTGGCCAACGGCGTCCGGGTGCTGCTCAAGCCGACCGATTTCAAGAACGACGAGATCCTGATGCGGGCGTTCAGCCTGGGCGGGACGTCGCTGGCCGACTCGGCCGGCTTCCCCTCGGCGCAGTTCGCGGCCAGCATCGTGGAGCAGAGCGGGCTGGGCGCCTTCGACCAGACCCAGCTGGAGAAGTTCCTGGCCGACAAGATCGTCTCCGTCACCCCGGCCATCGGCCGCTTCGACCAGGGCCTGACGGCCTCGGCCTCGCCGGCGGACGTCGCCACCATGCTGCAGCTGGCCCACCTCTACCTGACCGCGCCCCGCAGCGACAGCGCCGCCTTCCGCTCGTTCATCAACCGCACCGCGGCCAACCTCCGCAACCGCAACGCCCGGCCCGAGACGGCGCTGATGGATTCGCTGCAGCTGGTCCTGGGCCGCCACAGTTTCCGCGCCCAGCCGGCCAGCGAGCAGCTGCTGGCGCGGGTCAGGCTGGACGACGCACTGGGGTTCTACCGGCGCTGCTTTGGCAAGGGCGATCTTACCTTCATCTTGGTCGGCAGCTTCAACCCGGACAGCATCCGGCCGCTGGTCGAGACCTACCTGGGCAGCCTGCCGGCCGCCAAGCTCAAGTCCACGTGGAAGGACGACGGCCTGCGCTACCCGGCCGGCGTCAGCGAGGTCAGCATCGCCAAGGGCATCGAGCCCAAGAGCACGGTGCGGATGGCGTTCCCGGCGGCGTTCGCCTGGAGCCAGCGGGACCGGCTGGCCGCCAACGCGGTGGCGGATTACCTGGACATCCGGCTGCGCGAGGTGGTGCGCGAGGACAAGAGCGGCACGTACTCGATCTGGGCGTTCGCCCAGCCCTCGGCCGAGCCGGAACCCCAATGCCTGATGCACATCGCGTTCGGCTGCGCGCCGGAGCGGGCCGGCGAGCTCACCGCCGCGGTGTTCGGCGTGATCGACTCGCTGCGGCTCAACGGCATCCCCGGCGGCGACCTGGCCAAGGTCAAGGAGATCGACCTCAAGGAATGGGAGACCAACAGCAAGCAGAACAGCTACTGGCTGGGCACGCTCTACCAGTACGCCCGCTACCAGGAGGATTTCGGCAAGATCCTGGGTTACCCGGCCCTGGTCAACGCGCTGACCGCCGAGGACGTGCGGCAGGCGGCCCGCAAATACATCGACCCCAAGCGCTACGTCAAGGTCACCTTGCTGCCCGCACCCGCTGCGGCGGTGCCGCAGAAGCAGGGCAAGGACAAGTGACCGCTTCCGCAATGGGACCTGCACCGTGCCACGGGATCTGAATGACCGCGGGTAAGAAAGCATCGCCGCTCGACTACCTGTTCGTGCTGCGGCCGATCCTGCTGGTGCCGGCGTGGACCATGCTGCTGGTGGGCCATTACCAGGGATCGGCCACGCACCGGATGACCTGGCGGCTGCCCGGCCGGCTGTGGCTGGCCCTCGGCCTGTACAGCGGTCTGATGGGCGCGGTCTACATCGTCAACCAGATCTTCGACGTCGAGACCGACCGGCTGAACAGGAAACTGTTCCTGGTGGCCGACGGCTTCGTCAGCAGGCCTGCGATCGCTATCGAGGCGGCGCTGCTGGCCACCGC
>DATJQG010000293.1:0-3330 GCA_035506015.1 Candidatus Edwardsiibacteriota bacterium | reverse complement strand
CGCCCAGTAGCACGGCGCCCAGGCGGTCCCCGAACTGTTGTACGACCCGGCGCAATACACCGTGCCGCCGCTGACCGCGATGCCGTTGACCTGGGCGCTGACCGTGCTGTCCGCGGAAAGGTCGTGCCGGGCCGTCCCCGCCCAGTAGCACGGCACCGTCCCGGTGGTGGTATAGTAGAACCCCCCGCTGTACAGGGTCCCGCCGCTGACCGTCATCCCGTAGGCCTCCGACGCGTGCGTGCCGCAGGGCAGGACCTGCATCGCTCCGTTCAGCCAGCTGCAGGCATAATCATCGCTGATGTAGAGGCTGCCGGCGCAGGACACCGTACCGCCGCTGACCGCGATGCCGTAGACGTCGGCCCCGGTGTAGCCGGTGTAGGGCAGGTCATGCCGCACCCCGTCCTGCCAGTAGCCGGGGACCCGGATGCTGCCGATGTAACGGCTGCCGCCGACGCAGACCACCGCCGCGGCGGGCGTCGTTGCCGCCGGCTCGGTCGGCGTGGATTGCTTCTTGCTGCAGGCCAGGCCGGCCGGCAGCAGGACCAGCGTCACGATGAGGATCGTGCGGTTCATGGCAACTCCCTTTCGCGGTGATCGTGGCATGGACGCAAAACCCCTCTGCCGACGTGCCTCGCAGAGGGGCGGAAACCGTGGTCAGTGCGCGTTGATGTAGTCCACCACCTGCTGGCTGGAGGTGCCCGGCGTGAAGATCTCCATCACGCCGGCCTGCTTCAGGCCCGGGATGTCGTCGGCCGGGATCACGCCCCCGCCGAACACCTTGATGTCGGCCGCGCCCTTCTCCTTCAGCAGGGCCACGACCTTGGGGAACAGCGAATTATGCGCCCCCGACAGGCACGACAGCCCCACCCAGTCCACGTCCTCCTGGACGGCGGCGGCGGCGATGGCCTCGGGCGTCTGGCGCAGGCCGGTGTAGATCACCTCGAACCCCGCGTCGCGCAGCGCCCGCGCGATGTACTTGGCGCCGCGGTCGTGGCCGTCCAGGCCGGGCTTGGCAATCAGGATGCGTGTTTTTTTCTGTGCCATGATTGGTGCTCCGTTCTATCGTCGTTTGATTATTTCGCCTTGGCGGATGCGACCAGGTACCAGACCGTCGGCAGCAGGCAGGCGGCGATGATCAGCGGCAGGAACCAGCCCGGGATGCCCCCGGCCGCGCCCGCGGCTGCGCGGTGGATGAAGGCCAGCAGGGCGCAGAACACGGCGATGATCGCCAGCTTCAGGAACCGCAGCAGCCGCGTCGCCAGCAGGTACTGCTGCGGGGCGTTGGCCGCGGTGATGGCCACCGGGTAGTTGAAGGCGTGCGGGAACCGGTTGAGCAGCGTCATCACGGCGAACATCGCCGAACCCACCACGGGCAGGATGAAGATGGTGCCCTTGGGCCCGTAGGCGTTCACCTGGCCGGCCCCGTTGAAGTGCGTGGGCACCACCGCCGGCAGCGTGGCGTACCAGTAGGCGGCCAGCCCCCACAGCGCGGCCAGCGCCAGCCAGCCCGCGCTCTCCAGCATGGCGTCGAGATCGGTCGGTTGCGGCGTCAGCCGCGGGCGTCCGCCGTCCATGGCCGGCTCAGTACTGGGCCAGCGTCTGCAGCCACTGGATGACGTCGTCGGCGCGGTCGGCGCCGCCCCATTCCTTCCAGTAGGCGCAGAGCTCCTTGTCGTCGGCCTCGAACTCCAGCTTCTCCTCGCGGGCCTGGGCGGCGATGCCGCGCAGGATGGCCTGCATGGCGTCGGACGGCTTGCCCTCGGCGGCGGTCAGCAGCCAGCCGTGCGGGAACTTGATGCCCTCGCCCGATTCGCGCCGCAGGAACGACCAGCGCTTGGGGAGGCCGCCCGGCTTGCGCGGCACGGCGTAGCGGGCCAGCGCGGTCTTCTCCAGCCCCAGCACGCCCGGCAGCTCGCGCACCGCGTCGCCGGTCGTGATGCCCTGCTTGACGGCGTGGCGCCGCGCCCGCTTCTCGGCCTGGCGGGTGACGCGCTCGAACCACAGGTAGCCCAGGCACAGCGCGCTCATGATGACGGACAGTTCGATGGAAACGGTCCAGCGCTCCAGGCCCACGCTGGCGGCGCCCAGGCTGCCGGCGGAAAACAGCACCGCGCCCGTGACCACCCACACCCACTTGCGCCGCTGGGCGACGAAGATCTCGAACACCAGCAGGAACGCGAACAGCGTCAGGACGCCCTGGTTGAAATTATTCATGGCGGTTCACCTTTCATTTACGCAAAAGCGTGTTGCTGCAGCCCGGCAGCGGCGCGGTGAGGTAGTGTGGTTGCATGGTCCCCTGTGACCCCTCCCCTGCCCCTCCCCGCTGCGGGGAGGGGTGAAGAGATTATTCAGGGTCCTGTCGCCATCGATATTGTCAGCGAGCACCGCAGGAAGCGCCGCATGGATTTCCCGTTGCGCAGGATTTCGGGCATCTCGTGTTCGGGAAATCCAGGCGCTGACGAGGCGCGCAGCGCCCGGACAATGTCGCAGGCGACGAGTTTTCTTCTTTTGGTCCTTTTCTTTTTGTCGGCACAAAGAAGAAAAGGACACCGGGGTCCGGACACAACCCCTTCAAAAGCAACAAATACGGCCTTCTCTGTGCAGGCTCTCGTTCCCCTCTCTACCAGAGGGGTCAAAGACTACAGCACCACGCTTTCCTGGTACTCCCCGAACACCTCGCGCAGCACGCCGCAGATCTCGCCCAGCGTGGCGTACTGCCGCACCGCGGCCACGATGTGCGGCATTAGGTTCTCCGCGCCCGGCGCGGCTTTCCTGATCTCGGCCAGCGACTTCGTCACCGCCGCGTTATCGCGCTTGGCCTTCATCTCGGCCAGCCGCTTGACCTGCGCGTCCTGCACGGCCTGCGCCACCTTCAGCAGGTTCCTGGGCGCCTCCTCCTTGACCGTGAACTTGTTGACGCCCACCACGATCCGCTCCTGGGCCTCCACGTCCTTCTGGTAGCGGTAGGCCGAGTCCTGGATCTCCTTCTGCACGAACCCCTTCTCGATGGCCTTGACCATGCCGCCCAGCTTGTCGATCTTGGCGATGTAGTCCATCGCCTGCCTCTCGATCTCGCTGGTGCGGGCCTCGACGTAGTAGCTGCCGGCCAGCGGGTCGACGGTGTCGGCCGCTCCCGACTCGTGGGCCACGATCTGCTGCGTCCTGAGCGCGATCCGCACGGAATCCTCGGTGGGCAGGGCCAGCGCCTCGTCGCGGCTGTTGGTGTGCAGGCTCTGGGTGCCGCCCAAAACGGCAGCGAGGGTTTGGATCGTCACGCGGATGATGTTGTTGTCCGGCTGCTGCGCGGTCAGCGTCGATCCCGCCGTCTGG
>DATJQG010000292.1:0-4936 GCA_035506015.1 Candidatus Edwardsiibacteriota bacterium | reverse complement strand
CACGCCCGTCATCCCGATGATCGGGATGCCCGCCGCGTCGCCGCCGTCCCGCAGTTCCTGGGCCACCTTGAACCCGCTCTTGACCGGCATCCGCAGGTCCAGCAGGATCACGTCCGGCTTGAACAGCCGGGCCCGCAGCCGGGCCTGGCGCTCATCGGTGCAGCAGTCGGCGTCGTAGCCCTTGAAGAGCAGCGCCCCCTGCAGCTCGCCGGCCAGCTCGCGGTCGTCGTCGATGATCAGCACCCTGGTCTTGGCCATCGTGTCCTCCCCGCCGCGCCGTCGATGCGGCGGCTACGGGCAGGATGCGGGGCAGCGGGCCCGCAGCTCGTTGAGCAGGATGCGGTGCCTGCCGCCCGCCGGGTCGCGGTCCGCGCCCTGATAGCGGCGCAGCAGCCCCTCCTTCTCGTTGCCCGTGAAGTAGCAGCGCACCAGCTCGCCGACGTGCGTCTCCTCCCGCGCGATGTGGAGCGGACAGAGCATCAGCAGCTCCTGCAGCCCCGCCGCCACGCGGTCGAGCGCCGCGGCCGGGCCGTCCTCGTAGCACGCCGTGGCATGTTCCAGCTCCCGCACCCGCGACTGCATCGCCGCATGCTCGCCCAGCGCCTGGTCGATCAGTCCCCGGTGACCGGCCGACAGCTCCCGGCAGAACAGCTCCCGGTAGAGGATGTGCTCCTCCTTGCGGTGGTGGCACTGCTCGACGAACCCCCGCATGAAGTCGGTGATGCCGTGCAGCAGCCCGGGGTCGGCCCGCTTGGTCTGCCCGATGCCGGCCAGGGTCTCCCGCATCACGCCCAGCAGGACGTCGATCAGCCGGTGCTCGCCGGACAGCGCGGCCAGCAGCCGGCGGACCTCGGAATCCTCCTGGTGCCCCGGCGCCGACAGCAGCGGGGCGCCTGCCGTCATTCCCCTCCTGCCGCCCGATGATGCCCCGTTGTTCTCCTCCATGGTCGCCTCGCTTGTCGCAGTTGTCGGTGCCGTTGGTCACCGGGCCGTCAGCCGGCCGCGGCCATCCCCGCCCCCTGCTGCTGCGGCGGGGCGGCGCCGGGCAGCGCCCGCTCGATCCGCGCGATCACCTCCAGCGGCTGGAACGGCTTGACCAGGAACGAGCGGATGTTGCAGAACTCGTAGTCGCCGGCCACGTAGCGGTAGATGAAATAGGCCGACATCATGATGATCGGCGTGGCGCGGGTCTCCTTCTGCTGCCGCAGCCGCAGCGCCAGCTGGTGGCCGTCCGTGCGGTCGAGCTTGACGTCCAGCAGGATCACGTCGGGCCGCATCCGCACCGTCTCCTCGACCGCCCAGTCGCCCTCGCAGCACACCTCGGTGCGGTACCCGGACAGCGCCAGCATCTCGGCCAGTTCCTCCGCGAACGGCCGGTCGTCGTCGATGATCATGATGCTGTGCTGTCTCATGGGGTGCGCATCCTGGGGGTGGCGCGCCCGGGAGCGGGCGCCGGGTATAGTATACACCCGGCCGGATGCAAGGTAATTGCCGGCCTCCACCTGTTATTGACTTTTCTCCACCTGCCGGGGACAGCACGCGAACGGGGGAGCCGTCAGGCTCCCCCGTGGCGCGATCGCCCGATTTCATGCCGCGCAGCGGCGGCCGGTTTGAGCGGCTACAGCAGGCCCTTGAGCTGCTGCTCGTCGCCGACCAGGAAGATCTTCTCGCCCCGCATCACCGTGTAGATGAACTGGTGCCCGGCCGCGGCCTTGGTCCGGAATTCCGCCATGCCGTAGACCGTCGGGTTCACCGTCCGTCCCAACCGCTCCTGGAGCGATGCCAGCGTCCGGGCCAGCTGCTCGTGATTCACCGTGCCGATGACCATGATGTCGATCGCGCTGCCCGGCGTTGCCGTTCCCGCGGCATACTCCCCGTAGGCGAACGCGGCCTTGATATCCCCGGCCAACGGCCGCAGGGCGGCGGCCAAATCATCGGCCTCGCCCGTGGTCTTGACCATCAAGCCGCTCAGTTCATGGAAAACCGGGCAGGCGCGGTTGGCCTGGTAGAAGATGGCGTTCCCCCGCCGCGTTTTCGTGATGATCCCGGCTTGCGATAAACGCAACAGCTCCCGCTGCACCGCCCCCTGACCGGCTCCTACGGCCCGGATCACCTGCCTGCTGTAGAATTCATCGTTCGGACGGCTTAAGAGCAATGAAAGAACACCTCTGCGTGCCCTTCCGAACAGAGTGTCTGAAATATTACTCATATATTGACCCCATTATGGGTACTATCGTACCTTATTTAGGGTATTTTGTCAAGAATAATCTAAAAATAGTCTTTAATTCAATAGAACTTCCTTCCTTTCCCCGTCTGTTTTTGGGGAAAGGAAAAGCGGGACCCTTGCGGATCCCGCTTCGATATTCCCGTCTATCTTGCCGGTCAGCCCTCGACCGTGGTCGAGTCGACGATCCCGACGATCACCGAGATCACGCAAGCGTCCGGGTTCTTCAACACCTGCCGGGCCCCGCCGCCCTCGCGGTTGACCAGCACCGTGTCGCCGATCCCGGCATGGGTGCTGTCCAGCGCGATGAAATCGTCGTCCGGGGCCTCGCCCGTTGCACCCAGCGGCTGGACCACCAGCAGCCGGCGGTCCTTGTAGTGCGGGTGGCCGATGGTCGTCACCACGGTGCCCGTGACCTTGCCCAGGATCATCGTTCCCTATGCGTAGCGTTGCGTGCCGGGCTTGAGCGTGAAGTCGAAGGCGCTGTCCGGCCTGACATCCAGATGGTCGACGACGCCCACCAGCGCCAGGTCGATGGGAACGACCTTTTCGCCCGGCAGGGCCAGCGAAGCTTCGCGCGAGCGCACCATCACGCACAGGTCGTTGATGCCGGCATCCACCACATCGGCCGCCACCTGCAGCGGGCCTTGGGGCTTCATTTTCCGGTCGAGGGGCTGCACCAGCAGCAGCTTCAGCCCCTGCGTGCCCGGGTATTTGGCGGTGCAGACCGCGCTGCCTGTGACCCTGCCGAACAGCACGCTAGTTGGCCCCCGTGGCCTTGAGCACCCGCGCGATGATCACGTCCAGCAGCTGCGGATCGATCGATCCGCCCAGCTTGGCGTTGACCGCGTCGCGGATCCGCCCGTGCAGGTCGCCCGCCGGCTTCGCCTGTTCGCCCTGGCAGGCGCATGGTGCAACTGTCTTCACAACATGCGAAACGGTCGGGGTCGAAACCGACGCTTTCGCCAGCTCCATCCCCAGTTTGTTGGCCTTCTCGTAGGCCAGCTCGGTCAGCACCACGTCGTCGCCGACCTCGATCGAGCGCACGCCGCGCCGGTACAGGTCCTCGATGTCCCGTTCGGTATAGAATTCCTTGGCCAGAGCTCTCCTTCGGACCGCGCGGCCTATGCGCCGGCGCGGCCCTCCAGGCCTTCCAGCGCCTGGATGGCGGCCTTCTTGGCCGTCATGATCTCGGCCTCGCTGCCCGACAGCCACATCCGGCCGAACCGCCCCACCGACGAGACGTGGATCAGCTTGATGCTGGCGGTCTTCTCGGCCTCGTTGCAGGCGATGTTGATGTAGGCCGCCGGTGCGCACTCCAGCACCAGCATGGTCTCGCCCGCCACCAGCATCGAGCCGCGGCGAAAGCGGTTGATCAGCTGCGCCTGGTAGGGGTCGACCCGCGTGATCACCTGGGTCGAGGCCACCACCGGCTTGATGCGGTCGGCCACCTTCAGGCCCAGGCGCTTGAGCACCACCTCGCCGGCCTCCAGCACCGCGGCCTGGTTGAGCGAGTGCACCTCGAACATCCCGAACTCGCGCTCCACGATCTGCGCGCCGGGCTTGGCCTCGGTGGCCTTGACCGCGATGTCCACCATCCGGAAGGCCTCGTTGCCGGGCGCCATCTCGACGTACAGCGCCGCCATGCCTTCGGTCGGCAGGTCGCCCTGGGTGATGGTGCCGACGAAGGACGCGAACTGGGGCTGCATCCGGTCGAGGTAGCAGTAGCAGCGCAGCGAGAAGGTATCGGCCATGGTTGCTCCTTATGCTGTCGGGAAACGCGTAATGGCGAACAGCCCCGTCCCTTCTCTTTCAAAGAGAAGGGACACAGGGATGCGTCCACCGGGCGTTGTTTATTTCTTGTCGACGGTGCGGCCGCCGATGCTGCCCTTGGAGGACGACGGCAGGATCATCTCGACGTCGGCGTGCGGGCGCGGGATGACGTGCACCGAGACCAGCTCGCCCACGCGCTTGGCCGCCGCCGCGCCGGCGTCCGTGGCCGACTTGACCGCGCCGACGTCGCCCCGCACCATCACGGTGACGAAGCCGCCGCCCACGTATTCCGAGCCGATCAGCACCACGTTGGCCGCCTTGACCATGGCATCGGCCGCCTCGATGGCGCCGACCAGGCCCTTGGTCTCGACCATGCCGAGGGCGATTAAGGATGTGTCCAGAGCCATTGTGTTCTCCTTTTCCGTCTTGAGTGTGTACTTGATTGCGATCGATTTCGATTCGATATCACGGGTATATTTTAATTAGAAGATCCCTCTGTGTCCTCTGTGGTTTAATACTCCTAGCTGCCCATGATCGCCCGCACCGCTTGGTGCACCGCCCGCTCGATCTCGTCCGGCGCGGGGACTGATGCAGCCCCAGCCCGAAGGGCTTCCAGCGGCGGCTCCATGGTTTCGTACGCCAGCCGCTTGACGTTCATCAAATGGTAGCAGGTGACGTTGTCGCCGGTGATGGCGCCGCCCACGCCGCCCGGGCCCAGCGTCAGCGAGGGCATCAGCCCCGTGGTGAATCCGATGGCGCCCAGCGTGCCCATGGTGTTGACCAAAATGCGGAACACCGGCTTCTCCAGCCCGAATGCCATGATCACTTTCTCGTCCTGGGCGTGGATGATCTGGGTGTGGCCCAGCCCGCCGGTGTTGAGGATGGCGATCGACTTCTCGCAGCCCTGTTCCCAACCATCGGCCGTGTACCAGCCCAGCA
>DATJQG010000291.1:0-9983 GCA_035506015.1 Candidatus Edwardsiibacteriota bacterium | reverse complement strand
GGGGTCGGTGACACCGGGCGACAAGCGGTTCATCATGTCCTCGGGCCCGTTCAACATGGCGGCCGGGGACTCCATCACCCTTTGCCTGGCCGTGATGTGCGCGTGGGACCGCCCGTCGCTGCTGTCATTGTCCGACCTGGCGCAGACGTTCTACGACAACAACTTCGAGCTGGGCCTGCCACCGGCCGCGCCTGTCCTGACCGTGCGGCGGGGCGACGGCCGCGCCTATCTCAGCTGGACCAAGGCGGCCGAGACCACGCCCGATCCCTTCCGCGACCAGCTCGATTCCACCGTCGGCTGGCACGCCTATTTCAAGGGAACGTGGGACCGCTGCGGCGACACGCTGCTGATCGATTCCCTCTCGATCAGGTCGGATTCGGCGCACGAAACGGCGATCGCCCGCGGCGCGCCCAACAGCTGGGGCGGCTACAAGAGCGGCGACACCACGCTGTGCCGGTACAACACCAAGTCGCTTTACCGGCCATACGACTTCCAGGGGTACATCGTCTACCGCGCCATGGGCGTCGAGCAGAACCTGCTCGATCCCGGTACGCGCGTCACCCTGGGCGGGCTGGTCACGGGCTCCAGCGGCGCGCGGGGCTATTTCTTCGACCGCAACGACGGCGTGCAGATCGTGCTGGACAACGACCCCATCCGCTACCAGACGCCGGATACGACCTACTACCTTCCCAAATACGATACCATCGGCACCGACCGCGGCCTGGTGTACGCCATGGTCGATTCGAACCTCGACAACGAATGGGCGTACTTCTATTCCGTGGTGGCGTACGATTACCAGCCCGACGCCTACTTCACGCGGACCTGTCCCACCACCCTGGCCAGCGATCCGCTGGACAACTACCAGCTGATCGTGCCGCGGGCCGACCCCATCGGCTACGCGCCGCCCGGGATCGCGGTCCGGGTGGACGGCGGCTGCGACGCGCGGTACGGCGGCGCGCTGGACCACCTGAAATACCTGATGGTCGCCGATCCTGCGGCCGTGCCCAGCGACAGTTTCAAGGTGCGGTGGTCACTGTCCCGGACGCTGCGGTACATTGATCCCGACACGATACGGGTGCCGGTATACAAGGGGCAGCTCTACGGGTCGAACGGCGCCCTGCTCGATTCCACGAGCCTGGAACCCCGGTACGATTGGTATGCGAACGGCGACCTCCAAAAAAGCTTTTTCGGTGCGCCCAATGACCAATTGCCGTTCGGCGGCATCATCTTCCGGCCGTACCTGTTGTTCCAACCCGAGCAGTGCAAGGTCGACACCGTTCCCATCATCACGGAAGTGGCCGGCGGCAGCCGGACCTACCCGACCGACAGCGTCTGCAGCGTGTTGTATGCGAACGACTGGAAAGCCTCGTACGCCTACTGGATGTGGCGTGGTTCCGACCTGGAGATCCGCTGGCGCGACACCCTGGTGCGGGTCGGCAGCGCCACCGCCGACTCCGCGGCGCTGACCTGCACGGTATGGGACGTCACCAACAACGTCGAGATCCCGTTCCAGGGAGGCCTGAGGAAGGACACCATGGACAAGCCGGGTTGGTGCTTCAATTACCTGCCAAGCGCCAGTGACACCCTGAAGTACATCTACCATCGGAATAGCTTCTCCAACAAAGGAATGTTCATCAGCGGCCTGACGGTGTTTCCCAACTATCGCCGGATGGTTGGCGCACCCAAGAATCTAGTGTGGGACAACCGCCCCGAGACCGGCGACGTCTGGCGGATCCATTGCACGGGCCCGCGGCCGCCGGTGGACGGCAACGTCAGCACGTTCATCCTCACCCCGGGGAACCCCGGCCTGCCGGAGTGGGGCGTGGGCGGCGTGGTGATGGACCAGAACGCGCCCAATCCTTTTTCGGATGCGACTGTCATGCGCTATCAGCTGAAGGTCCCGGCCGACGTCTCGCTCAACATCTACAACATCACGGGGCAGCTGGTGCGGACGCTGGTCCGTGTGTACCAGGCCGCCGGGACGTACAGCGTGCGCTGGAACGGGGACGATAACGCGGGGCGCAAGGCGGCGGCGGGCGTGTACCTGTGCCAGCTGCGGGCGGGCAGCCGGGACGTCACGAAGAAGATCGTGCTGGTGCGGTGACGATCGCAGCCAGATCATGCGCAATATAAATATCAATGATCGATGAACAGGAGGTCCAGCCGTTCAACAGTATTCGGAAGAAACCAATTCATCGGAAACAGCGAAGCGCGCGAAACTGACCACCACCGGCGTTTCGCGCAAATGCGTGAGCGAAAAATATATTTGAAGGAGAAGAACATGAAACGAATCTGTTCGGCCATTGCGTTGGCGCTGGCACTGTTGGCGCTGGGCGTCACGGCGCAGGCCGCGACGCGCGTCCCGCGCGCCAAGGGCGGGGCGGCCAAGAACAAAAGCCTGGTGCAGCTCAACGCCAACAATTGGGCGATCTACACCACCAATTACGGTCCGTGCGTTTATCCGAGGAACAACCAACCCGGCGGGACCTGGGGAGGGGCATCATACAATTATATCTATGGCGGCGGCCTGTGGGTGGGCGCGCTGGATACCAGCAGCACGCCGCATGTCGCCGTGGGATATAACCCGAACACTGGGGCCAGCGAGTTCGGCCCCATCAGCCCGGTGACCGGCGACACCGCGGGCTGGGCCACCGACCCCAAGATGCGCGTGTACCTTTCGACCAACCCGGCCGACCTCACCGAATGGCCGCTGCGGGATTCGCTGGGCGACCCGGTCGTCAAGTCGACCCAGGACGGCTACGCCGCCTACAGCGACGAGAACCCGGCGTTCACCTTCACCGGGGAAACGCCGGTGGGCGTGCGGGTCGACCAGTTCAGCTATTCCTGGAATTTCGCGCAGCTGTCCGACATCGTCTTTTTCCGCTACACGATCAAGAACCTGACGGACAAGACCCTGAACAATGTTTATCTGGGCCCCTGCTTCGACGCCGACATCGGCGACGAGAGCGGCACGTCGGCCAACGACCGCACCGACTTCGATTACACCCGCAACCTGGCAATCCAGTACCAGACCGACCCCGAGCCCGGTTGGCCGCGGGTCGGATATTTTGGCTGCCGTTTCTTCGAGAGCCCGCGCAACAACACCGGCGACACGGTCCATGTCATCGACAACCAATTCCCGCATGATATCCTACCGGATTCGATGCTGGGAATGACCGCGTTCAAGATCTTCACCATCGACATCGATCCCGCCACCGACCCTGACCGCTACCATGTCATGCAGGGCTATAATTACAAGACCATGGTGATGGACGCCTACGACGAGCTGGGGTCGGCCACGCCGGGCGACAAGCGGTTCGTGATGGCCAGCGGTCCGTTCAACCTGGCGCCGGGCGACTCGGTGGCCACCTGCGTCTCGGTGCTGGCGGCCTACACCCGGGACAGCCTGCTGGCGCTGTCGGACTATTCCCAGCTGGTGTACAACAACGGGTTCACCTCGCTGCCCGTGACCGTCACCGGCCCCAACGGCGGGGAAATCCTCTCGGGCACGACCGCCATCACTTGGAGCTGCCCCGCCCCGGCCTGCACCATCAGCGTCTTCACCTCTGCCGATGGCGGACTGAACTGGACCAAGCTCGCCGATAGTTTGGACAATAGCGGCACTTATTCCTGGAACACGGCAGCGCTGGCCGACGGCGTCCGCTACAAGGTCTGCGTGTTCGCGCGCAACGCCGACGGCATCGGCGGCGACCAGTCAGACAACTGCTTCACCGTCAACAACGCTGTCGACGCCCATCCCGAGGTGGCGCTGATCCAGCCGTGGGGCGGCGAGGACTGGAGCGGTGACCAATACATCAAGTATGCCTACGGCCATGCCGACAATGACCTCTGCCGCATCCAGATCCAGCTGAAGGGTTGCGCCGGGACCTGGGATTCACTGACCACCGTCAACCGGTACTCGCAACTCTGGACGCGCGACTCCCTGGTCTGGAACACCGCCACCGTGCCGAATTATCCCAGTTACATCATGCGGCTGCGGGCCCGCGACAGCAGCCCGTTGGACACGGCCGTGGCGGTCTCGGGCGCCTTTGCGGTCGACAATCCCTTCCCGCAGACCGGCCCAGTCAGCCATCCCGCCGGCAGCGGCAACGGCGTGATCGTCAATCCCTATGTCTGGGACGCGGGCCAGCTCACCGGTCACAGCTATGAGTTCCGTTTCAAGAACATCAAACGCGGCGCGCTGCAAAACGGCAGCTCGGCCTACAACCCGCTCTACAATTACGACCTGTGGGACGCGACGCTCAACAGCATCGTCCTGGCCGACCGCGGGTTGTCCGTGGCGATGGACTTCACCTGGCAGTGGGACGTGCCGCCGGCCGTGGACGGCTTTATTCCCGAGGTACGCTACCGGCAAGCGATTACATCTGTCAATTGCGCCGATTCTGCACGGATCACCGGCGACTCTGGAGCAGTCTCCTTGGATACACTCTCTATTGCCAACAACTTCAACATACAATACGGCTGGATGAGCCGCGGCACGGCCTATCGCGTGGTCTGGCATGTTCGTGGCACCTACCCCAACGACACACTGTCCGCCGAGGTCTGGGACCTGGACAACAACGTGGCGGTGCCGCTGGACACGCTGGCCTGCAACAGCCTGACCCAGAGCGCCTGGTCGTTCGCACCAGCTTCCGCAGCCGCCGGACGTTCGTTCATAACCAGCGGATGGCCCACCACTGCGTCGCGTTCGTACCTGTTCATCTGCGGCGCGCAACTGTGGTTCAACCGGGGCAGCACGGTACACAAGATGACCTGGGCCACGCACCCGTCCGAGGGCGAGGTCTGGTCGCTGTACACCTCGGGCTACAAGCCGCCGCGCCAGGGAGACGTGTTTAGCTTCACCGGCGTGAACGGCGTCGGCGGCGCGCCGGCAGCTGCGGGCGGCGCGTTCAGCCTGTTCCAGAACGCGCCCAACCCGTTCGGGCAGGCCACCGCGCTGCGCTACCAGCTGGCGGTGCCGTCCGCGGTGTCGCTCAAGGTCTACAACATCGCCGGGCAACTGGTGAAGACCCTGGTCGATGCGCGACAGGCCGCGGGCATGCACAGCGTGCGCTGGTGCGGGGACGACGAGCGCGGGAGGAACGTGTCGGCAGGCGTCTACCTGTACCGCCTGCGGGCGGGCGGCAAGGAGACGACCCGGAAGCTGGTGCTGATGCGGTAACGTCGACGACCCGATGCGCCCCGGCCGCTCCCCTGGCCGGGGCGCATTCCATTACATGGCGGTCGTTGATTATTGTTGCAATTATGACATACGATGCTGTAATATAATGAGCATGAACGCAGAGGGTTTCACCCGCGGTCGATGAAAGGCTATCCATCCATGGATCGATTCCCCTCATTGGGATGGCGCTACGAGATCAAGCAGCCGCTGGGCAGCGGGGGCGCGGCCGAGGTCTACCTGGCCCGCGACCTGTTGCAGGACCGGGACGTGGCGGTCAAGTACGCCAAGCGCGAGGCCCGCAGCGGGATCAAGCAGGAGTTCATCCGGCTGTTCCGGCTGCACCACGGCTCGCTGGTCACCGTCCACGAATACCACCAGGCGGGCGACGGCGAGTTCTTCACGATGGAGCACTGCCGGGGGGTCCCGGTCAACCGGGCGTTCCAGGGTGTGCCGGACAGCGACAAACCGCGGCGGCTGCTGGAGATCTGGGGGGCGCTGGCCGAGGTGCTGGGGTACCTGCACGCCCGCGGCATCATCCACGGCGACCTCAAGCCCGAGAATATCCTGCTGGACGACCAGGGCATCAAGATCATCGACCTCGGGTTCGCCGTGCGCCGGCCGCGGGGCGACCGCGGGCAATTCCGCGGCACGTTGGCCTACGGTGCGCCGGAAGTGGTCTCCGGCGAGGACGACCCCTCGGTCGCCGCGGACATCTACAGCCTGGGCCTGATCCTGTTCGAGCTGGTCGCCGGGCGGCTGCCGAGCTACGAGCTGCGGCTGTCCCCGCAGGGCAACTGGAACATCCAGGCCCGGGAGCTGCTGCCGCTGGACCTGGCCGAGGTCCTGATCTCCATGGTCAAGTACGACCCCCTGGAGCGGCCGGCGCCGACCGGCCGGCTGCTGCTGGCCCTGGCCGCGACCGGCAAGATCCAGCCGCGGGAGCGCGTGCACGGCCTGAAATTCGCCGGCCGCAGCCGGGAGCTGGCGCGGCTGATCGCCGCCGTCCCGCCGCGCACCACCGGTGTCACCTGCATCGCCGGCCCCGCCGGCAGCGGCAAGTCCCGGTTGTTGGCCGAGCTCAATTTCCTGCACCAGGTCAACGGCCGCGAGTCGCACCTGGTCACCGCGCCGCTCCAGGAAGGGACGGCGGCGCAGGTGCCGCCGGGGGCGGCGCTGTTCGTCGACCGGGCCGGCGACCGTTCGTGCCAGTGGCTGCGCGACGCGGGACGGCAGCTCTCGGTGATCTCCGTCACGGAGCCAGCCGACGGCGACGGCCGGGACGATCAGGCGCGGTTGGTCCCGCTGGCGCCGCTGGCGATCGAAGCCTACCCCGTGTTCCTGGGGGAGATATTCCCGGGGATGGACGCCGCCACGCTGCGTCGGCTGGCCCGTCATCTGGCCGAACGAACCGGGGGCGACCTGCGGTACGCCCTGCTGTCGCTTAACGGCTGGCTGGAACGGGCGCACCTCTCGCGGCAGCGCAATGCCTGGCGCGTCGACTGGCTGCGGCTGTGGGACGATACGGCGCGGCCCGCCGCCGTCGAGCGGGAGCTGACGGAGCGCTGGCGGGCGCTAAGCGAGGAGCAGCGCGCCCGATTGCGGCAGTTGGCCGCCGGCCGCGCGGCACCGGGCGCGACCGCGCCAGAATTTTGGACCACCGAGCAAGGCCTGCGATCCGGGCTGATGGAGCGCTTCGTGCTGGAGCGGTCGCTCGAACGCGACCGCGAGGCGCTGCGGCGCGAGCTCCGCCTGTGCGGGGCGCAGCCGCGCGGCTGCTCCATCGAACAATGGCGGATGATGGCCGAATGTTCGCTGCCGGAGGAGTGGGCAGCCGCGGCGACGGCCAGGTTCGAGGCGGCGCGCCGGGACGCGGACGACGAAGCGGCCATGTATTTCGGTCAGAAACTGGTCGACGCGCAGTCCGTGGGCATCGCGCAGCGCCTGGGCGTCGCCGAACAGCTGGTCGGGCTGTACGTTTTCCATCGCAGGCACGAGCGGGCCGCGGCCGTGCTCAAGGGTCTGCGCGATCACTTGCGGTGGCGGCATTACGAGATGTGGGCGCGGACCTACATCTACCCGCTCTACGCCAAGGACCGGGAAGAGATCGCCGCCGTCATTGCGGCCGGCAGGAAAACCATCGCGGCCGATGACGCCCCGGCCCGCACCCGGGCGGCGATCTGGGAGGGCCTGATCGCCGCGTTGCGCGGCGACGGCGCGGCGGGGAAGGCGGCGATCCGTTCGGCGATCGCGGCGGCGGACGGCACCGCTCCCGACCGGGCGCTGGGGAATTATTTCCTGGGCGTGATCGAATTGGGCGAAGGCGACACCCAGCAGGCCCGCCGCCATTGCCTGACGGCGCTGGACCAGATCGACCACCGGGCCGACCCCCTGATGTTCCTGCAGGCCAACACCCTGATCGGCGGCATCGACGTCAAGAGGGGCGAGCACGAGGGCGCCAACGGCGTCTACGTCAACTGCATCGAGGCGCTGCAGGGCGTGGTGCCCGAGGAAACGCTGACCCCGGTGTATATCGCCCTGGCCTGCCTCTATGTCCGGCTGTGCGACCACGGCCGGGCGATGGAATACCTAAGCCGCGCCTGGCAGTATGCCGGCGGCAGCACGGATGCCACCGACCGGGCGCTGATCCTGACCAACATGGCCATCATCCACGCCGCCAACGGCCAGTACCACCTGGCGCTGGAGATGTACGACGAGGCGGCCCGCATCCTGCTGGAGATCGGCAACCGGGTCGGCTACCTGCAGGCGCTGTGCAATATGTCGGCGGCGGAGAACGCCCTGGGCAAGGAGCGCAAGGCCTTCCGCCTGCTGGAGAAGGGGCTGGCCATCGCCCGCGAGCTGCGCGACGAGGCGCTGGAGGCGATGGTGCTGAAGAACATCGGGTTCTTCGAGAACGACCATGACGACTACCGGGGCAGCCTGGCGCACCTGCGGCAGAGCGTGGCCCTCTACCAGAAGCTGGGACTGGAGATCAACCGCTACATCATCGAGACCGGGATCCTCAACGCGCTGCTGATCAAGGACCGCGCCGAGACCGAGCACTGGGAGGCGCTGCTCAAAAAATACCCGCCGATCACGGCGTTCGACCAGGTCGGGCTGCGGTACATCGAAGGGCTGCGCCAGATCCGCGACGGCGCGGCCGACCAGGGCCTGCGGGCGGCGTTCGAGGCGGGCAAGGAGATGAAGCGGAAGGGCGACGGCTCGGGCGCGGCGTTCATCTGGCTGCGCTCCGCGGAGATGGCGCTGCGCGAGGAACAGCCCAGCGTCCTGCCCGGCGTCATCCAGTCGCTGGCCACGGCCGCCCACGAGTTCGAGCAGCTGGGCGAGAGCAGCTCGCTGGCCAAGGCCCAGCGACTGCTGACCGAGGCCGAGGCGGCGCTCAGCCGCTCGCCCAACGCCTACCTCTCCTACCCGATGCTGCACGGGCTGTACCGGCTGTGCAGCGCCATCGGCGGCCTGGACGAGCCCACCGCCGTGGCCGGCGCGGCCCTCGACCTGGTGATGGAGCTGCTGGGCGTCGAGCGGGGCGGCATCTTCCTCAAGGACGCCAACGGCACGCTGACGCTGGCGGCGCAGGCCGAGCTGGACAGCGAGACCACGCGCGACGCCTACGAGTACTCGCTGCACACGCTGCAGCAGGCGCTGGAGGGCGAGAGCGTGATCTACGCCAACGATACCGAGCTGGACGAGGCCTTCCGCTCGCGGCTCAGCATCCGCACCAACAGGATCCGTTCGCTGCTGTGCGCGCCGATCGTGTTCCGCGAGGGCGCGCTGGGCGCCATCTACCTGGACTCGCGGCTGCGCACCAACCTGTTCGACGCCGCCCAGCGCCGCTTCCTCAAGGCCATGATCGACATCCTGGGCGCGGTGCTGGAGGGCAGCCAGCTGCTGCGCCGGCTGGACCGCGAGAACCGCAGCCTGCGGCAGGCCGCGCCGTCGGCGCTGTCGGGGATCATCGGCGAGTCGCCCGAGATGGCGGCGCTGATCGGCCAGGTGCGGACCATCGCGCCGGTCGACATCTCGGTGCTGATCACCGGCGAGACCGGCACCGGCAAGGAGCTGATCGCGCGGTCGATCCATGAGTTGTCGCCGCGGCGCGGCAAGGCGTTCGTGGCCATCGACTGCGGCGCTTTGCCCGAGACCCTGCTGGAGGCCGAGCTGTTCGGCTACGCCAAGGGCGCCTTCACCGACGCCAAGGCCGCCAAGGCCGGGCTGTTCGAGACCGCCGAGGGCGGCACCATCTTCCTGGACGAGGTCAACAGCGCCAGCAAGGCGGTGCAGGCCCGGCTGCTGCGGGTGATCGAGACCGGGAAGCTGCGGCGGGTGGGCGAGACCGGCGAGCGCCAGGTCGACGTGCGGCTGATCTGCGCCAGCAACGCCGACCTGGACGGCGAGATCGAGTCCGGCGCGTTCCGCAGCGACCTGTTCTACCGGATCAAGGAGGTGCGGCTGCGGCTGCCGCCGCTGCGCGAGCGGCGCAAGGACATCCCGGTGCTGGCGGAATATTTCAAGCGGCGGTACATGGAGCAGTTCGGCAGGAAACGGCTGCGGTTCTCGGCAGCGGCCCTGCGGACGATGCTGGAATACCCATGGCCGGGCAACGTCCGCGAGCTGGAGCACGTGGTCAAGAGCGCCGTGCTGCTGACGACGGGTTCCGACATCCATCCCAAGGACCTGGGCCTGCCGGTCGCGGCCGGGCAGGCGCCGGCCAGCGGCAAGGCCATGCGGGAAGAACGGGAAAAACGCGAGATCATCGACGCGCTGAAGGAGACGCGGGGCAACG
>DATJQG010000290.1:0-3940 GCA_035506015.1 Candidatus Edwardsiibacteriota bacterium | reverse complement strand
CCAGCAGCTGGTGGCCGCGGCCGGCACCGACCTGGGCGTGATCTGCGGCGAGCTGGACAAGCTGGCCGCCAACCTGGCCGGCCGCGCCACCGAGGCGATCCCGGCCGAGACGGTGCGGGCCCTGGCCGGGCACAACCTCAGCGACACGGTCTACGACCTGACCGGCGCCATCGGACGGCGGGACCGCGCCCGAGCGCTGGCGGTGTTCCAGTCGCTGCTGGACACCGGCGAGGACCCCACCCGGTTGCTGACGGCGATCGGGTACGAACTGATCAAGCTGTGGAAGGTGGCCAGCGCCACGGGCGATTCCTGGGACATCTCGCGGCGCACCGGCATCCACGAGTACGCGGTGCGGCAGCTGCTGCCGGCCGCCCGCAAGCGCAGCGAGCGGGACTACCTGCGCGCCATCGACCGCACCTACCGCGCCGAGCACCGCATCAAGTCGGGCCGGGGCGACGACACCGCGCTGGTGCAGAACCTGATCATCCAATTGACGTCGTAATCATCGCAGAGGGCATTAGATGGCCATCGACAACGTCACCGGCAACGAGAGCGTGGAGGAGCTGCAGAAGCTCTACGCGCTGTTCGAGAACCGGATGAGGATCCTGGACGAGAAGAAGTCGTTCACCAAGCCCGAGATCTACCAGAAGGTGCGGGCCGAATACGAGGCCAAGCTGGTCGAGCTGCAGGTGCTGCTGGAGGAGAAGGGCGTCGGCATGCAGGAGGCGCTGGACGCCGCCGTCGCCGAGCGCGACCAGCTGGTGGCGCGCACCCACGAGATCAAGGACCAGCTGGACGAGATGGAGCTGCGCGCGGTGATCGGCGAGATCGACGAGACCACCTTCGCCGCCAAGCAGCAGGAACTGCAGGACGAGTCGGCGGCGATCGACGCCCAGCTCCAGGAGCTGAGCGCCAAGATCGAGAACTACCAGCAGCTGATCGGCGGCCGGGCGCCGCAGGCCGAACCCGCGATGGAGATCCCGATGGCTGCGGAGCCCGAACCGCAGCCGGAGCCCGAGGCGCCGCCGGCGCCAGCGCCCAAACCCGCCGTTGCGACGAAACCGGCCGCGCCCGCGCCGCAACCGCGGCCTGTCGCCCCGCAGCCAACCGCGCCCCCGACCGCAGTGGCGCCGCATCCTGCGGCACCGCGGCCTGTCCCGCCGCCGGCCCCCGCGCCCAAGCCGGCCCCGGTCATGAAGCCTGCGCCGGCGCCCGTCGCTGAACCGAAACCGGCGCCCCCGGCGGCCGCGCCGCGTCCGGCCCCCGCGCCAAAGCCGGCGCCGGTGCCGCAGGCCCCGCCGCCCGCGCCGGCCGCGCCGCCGGCGTCGACCGAGATGGACGAGCTGGAGAAGCAGTTCGCCAGCATCCTGTCCTCGACCATGGCCGACTCCGCGGCGCTGGAGAAACCGGCGATGGAGGAAGTGTTCACCCAGCAGATGCCCGACGTGACCGAGCAGCCGCAGCCGGTCGAACCCCTGCCCGAGGCCCTGGCCGGCGAGCCTCCCGCGGCCGAGGAGGTCGGGGAGGAGAGCCAC
Organism: Candidatus Edwardsiibacteriota bacterium; assembly: GCA_035506015.1. Taxonomy (GTDB): domain Bacteria; phylum Edwardsbacteria; class AC1; order AC1; family EtOH8; genus DATJQG01. The sequence continues at coordinate 2,405 of DATJQG010000290.1, read as the reverse complement.
GACGGCGAGCTGAAGTGCCCGAAGTGCGGCGCGTTCAACCGCGCCGACAACTGGTACTGCGAGAAATGCGGCAACGAGCTGCTCAACGCCTCCGACCTGCTGGGCGGGACCAAATAGCGACTCTGGATAATTGACGAACCAACTTGCGTCGACACATCCGGCCTTCAGAGTTAGCCTGCGCTGATCCTGAAGGCTTTTCTTTTTCACAGGAATTTGACCGATGCCATCGACCCACTACGACCCCAAAGCGATCGAGCCCAAGTGGCAAAAGCGCTGGGAGCAGGACAGGACCTTCCGCGCCGACGACGCCTCGGGCAGGCCCAAGTACTACGCGCTGGAGATGTTCCCGTACCCGTCGGGCTCCGGGCTGCACGTCGGGCACCTCAAGAACTACGTGCCGATGGACGCCTTCTGCCGCTACCAGAGCATGAACGGCTTCAGCGTGCTGCACCCCATGGGCTGGGACGCCTTCGGCCAGCCGGCCGAGAACGCCGCCATCCAGACCGGCCGCAACCCGCGCGACCTGGTGCCGGAGTACGCGGCGAATTACCGCAGGACGCTGAAGCTGGCCGGCTGCAGCTACGACTGGGACCGCGAGATCAATTCCAGCGATCCGGCCTATTACAAGTGGACCCAGTGGTTCTTCCTGCTGCTGCACCAGCGGGGGCTGGCCTATCGCTCCACCGCGCCCATCAACTGGTGCCCGTCCTGCAAGACCGGGCTGGCCAACGAGGAGGTGAAGGAGGGAAGATGCTGGCGCTGCGACTCGCTGGTCGAGAAGCGGCCGATGCCCCAATGGTTCTTCAAGATCACCGCCTACGCCGACCGGCTGCTGAATGATCTCGACGGCCTCGACTGGTCGGACGGCATGAAGGAGATGCAGCGCGACTGGATCGGCCGCAGCGAGGGAGCCACCGTCAAATTCCAAATTCAAAATTCAAAATTGGAAATAGAAGTATTCACCACCCGGCCCGACACCTTGTTCGGCGCGACCTTCATGGTGCTGGCGCCCGAGCATCCGCTGGTAAATCAGATCACGACCGGCGCGCAGCGCTCCGCGGTCGAGGCTTATGTCAAGCAGGCGCAGGGCGAGACCGAGATCGACCGGATGAACGCCGAGCGCACCAAGACCGGTGTGTTCACCGGCGCCTACGCGGTCAATCCCGTCAACCAGAAAGAGGTCCCGGTGTGGATCGCCGACTACGTGATGATGGGCTACGGCACCGGCGCCATCATGTGCGTGCCCGGCCACGACGCCCGCGACTTCGAGTTCGCGCAGAAGTTCGGCCTGCCCATCGTGCAGGTCGTGAGCAAGGACGGGTCGACCTACGAGCTGGCCCAGGCCGAGCCGGACGAGGGGGTCGCGGTCAACTCGGGCCCGTACGACGGGCTGACCACGGCCGAGTTCAAGCGGAAGATCAACGCCTGGCTGGAACAGCACAAGCTGGGCAAGCCGACGGTCAACTACCGCATCCGCGACTGGCTGATCTCGCGCCAGCGCTACTGGGGCGCGCCCATCCCCATCATCCATTGCGTAAAATGCGGCGCGGTGCCGGTGCCGGAAAAAGACCTGCCGGTGCTGCTGCCCGACGTCAAGAACTACCAGCCGACCGGCACGGGCGAGTCGCCGCTGGCCGCCATCCCGGAGTTCGTCAATGTCACATGCCCGCAATGCCACGGCCCCGCCAAGCGGGAGACCGACACCATGGGCGGCTATGCCTGCTCGTCATGGTATTTCTTCCGGTATATCGATCCCAAGAATCAGCAGGCGTTCGCTGACCGCAAAAAGCTGGACTACTGGATGCCGGTCGACTTCTACACCGGCGGCATCGAGCACGCTCGTTCGCACCTGCTGTACGCGCGGTTCTGGACCAAGGTGCTGTACGATGCCGGCTATGTGGGCTTTCAGGAGCCGTTCAAGATCCTCAAGAACCAGGGCTCGCTGCTGGCCTACACGCCCGGCCGCAAGCCGACGGCCAGCGACAATCCCGCCGCAAGCGGGGGGGACGAGAAGATCCTGGACTGGATACTGCTCAAGCCAGACGAATTCGCGAAATACCCCAAGGACCAGGTGGTCTGGCGCTGGGCGCGGATGTCGAAGTCCAAGGGCAACGTGGTGACGCCCGAGCAGATCGCGGAGACCTACGGCATCGACAGCCTGCGGGTCTACGAGATGTTCATGGCGCCGTTCGAGGACGACGTGCAGTGGACCGAGGACGGCATCCACGGCTCGCACCGCTTCGTCTGCCGCGTCTGGCGCTGGCTTGCAGCTTCGCTGCTTTGCTATGACAAGGACTGGCGCAGCCAGTTGCCTGGGCAACCCAGCGACCAGGAGAAGAAGGTCCGGCGCAAGCTGCACCAGACCATCCAGAAGGTCACGCACGACCTCAAGGGCTTCTCGTTCA
>DATJQG010000289.1:0-4087 GCA_035506015.1 Candidatus Edwardsiibacteriota bacterium | reverse complement strand
GGCCATCCAGGGCTTCTTCGACATCCCGGTCGACCACCTCTACTGCGGGCCGGTGCTGTTCAAGCACTTCAACGAGATGGGCACCGGGAACTTCGTGGTGGTGGCGCCGGACACCGGCGGCGCCAACCGCGCCCGGGCCTTCGCCAAGCGGCTGGGCGACATCCCGCTGGCCTTCATCGACAAGCGGCGGCCCGGCGTCAACCGCGTCGAGATCATGAACGTGATCGGCGACGTCCAGGGCAAGAACTGTCTGATCGTCGACGACATCATGGACACGGCCCGCACCATCACCGAGGTGGCCGCGGTGATCAAGAGCAAGGGCGCCGCGGACATCTACGCCTGCGCCTCGCACGCGGTGCTCTCCGGCAACGCCATCGAGAGCATCCGCTACTCGCCGCTCAAGGAGGTGGTGGTCACCAACACCATCCCGCTGCCGCCCTCCAAGCGGATCGACAAGATCAAGGTGCTGTCGATCGCCAAGCTGCTGGGCGAGGCCATCAACCGCATCCACAAAGAGGAATCGGTCAGCACCCTGTTCGAGTGACCCTTCCGCTGCCTGGTAATAATCAATCATCCACCATACAAGGAACCACGCACCATGCATGAATTCACCCTGAACGCGCAGCCCCGCTCCAGCGTGGGCAAGGAGAAGGCCCGCAAAATGCGCCGGGACAGCCAGATCCCCGGCGTGGTCTACGGCCACGGCAAGCCCGCCATCCCGATCTCCGTCAACGCCCAGGACCTGCTGCCGCTGTTCAAGGCCGGCGCCAAGGAGAACATCATCATCACCCTCAAGCTGGCCGGCGACAAGCAGGACCACAAGGCCATCATCCGCGACATCCAGACCGAGCCGATCTACAACCAGCTGATCCATATCGACCTCCAGGAGATCCTGCTGACCGAGAAGATCAAGGTCCCGGTCCACATCGAGCTGGCGGGCGAGGCCCCCGGCCTCAAGGAGGGCGGCATCATCGAGCACATCCTGCATTCGGTCGAGGTCTCCTGCCTGCCGGCCGACATCCCCGACAAGATCGTGCTGGACGTCTCCACCCTCAAGCTGGGCCAGTCGCTCCACATCTCCGACATCCAGGCCGACAAGTTCCAGGTGCTGGGCGCCGCCACCCAGCCGATCGTCTCGGTGATCGTGCCGCGCGCCATGGAGGAGGAGGCCACGGCCGCCACCGCCGCGGCCCCGGCCGAGGGCGAGGCCCCGGCCGAGCCCGAGCTGATCACCCGCAAGAAGAAGGAGGACGAGGAGCTGGACGAGGCCGCCGACAAGGAAAAGGAAAAGCCCAAGGAGAAGAAATAGGGCCCTGGCCCCATGCCCGCATCCTGGTGCATCGCCGGCCTGGGCAACCCGGGCCGGGCCTACGCCGCCACCCGGCACAACATCGGCTTCCGCGTCCTGGACGAGCTGGCGGCGCGGCACCCCACCGGCTGGACCTCCCGCAAGCAGTACGACTTCTGCGAGCTGTCCGGACCGCGCTGGCTGCTGGTCAAGCCGATGGCCTACATGAATGCCAGCGGCCCGGCCCTGCGCCAGTTCCTGGGCTACCGCGCCATCGAGCCGGCGCGGCTGCTGGTGGTCTGCGACGACCTCAACCTGCCGCTGGGCAGGCTCCGCCTCCGTCCCTCCGGTTCCGACGGCGGCCACAACGGGCTGAAGTCGATCATCGGCGCGCTGGGCACCGACGGCTTCCCCCGGCTGCGGCTGGGCGTGGGCGCCAACCCGACGGGTGTCGACGCCGCCGACTGGGTGCTGGCCGGCTTCACGCGGTCCCAGCGGCCCGAGGTCTCGGCGATGGTCGAGCGGGCGCTGCGGGGGCTGGACCTGCTGGCCGACGGCGACCTGCCCCGTGTCATGAACGCTATTAATCAGAACAACCATTAAAGGAGCCATCCACGTTGAACGCCTACGAAACCGTCATCATCATCGACCCGGCCACCGACGACGCCGGCATCGAACGGGAGATCGTCAAGGTCTCGAACACCATCAAATCGCACTCCGGCGAGATCGTCAACGTGTCGCGCTGGGGCAAGCGCAAGATGTCCTACGCCATCAACAACCGCAACGAAGGATACTACGTCTGCCTGCAGTTCAACTCGCCGTCGGCCGCCCCCAAGGAGCTGGACCGGCAGCTGCGGCTTGACGAGAGCGTGATCCGCCACCTGATCATCCGCGGCCACATCCAGGAGAACGTCCCGGTCGCGGCCCCGGCCGCCGCGCCGGCCGCCGCCGAGGCCCCGGAGAAGAAGGAAGCCGCGGCCGGCGCCTGATCGCTGCGCGCCGCCTCCCCATCAACCATTCCACGCTTGCGCGAGGGACCAGACCATGCCGGAACTCCGCCTGGCCGAACTGAACCGCGTCTACATGATCGGCCGCCTGACCAAGGACCCCGAGGTCAGGCAGACCACCAACGGCACGCCGGTCGCCAACTTCACCATCGCCCTCAACCGCCGCTACAAGAACGCCTCGGGCGAATGGAAGGACGAGACCACCTTCGTCGGCGTGGTGGTCTGGCAGAAGCTGGCCGAGCTGTGCAAGCAGTACCTGACCAAGGGCCGGGCCGTGCTGGTCGAGGGCAAGCTGCAGTCGCACAGCTGGGAGACCGAGGACGGCCAGAAGCGCAGCGTGCTGGAGGTGCGCGCCGACCGGGTCGAGTTCCTGGACCGCGAGGGCTCGCGCGCCACGGGCGAGCGCGGCAGCGGGCACGCCGCCGCCGAGGGCCACGCGGCAGCGGCCGAGGGCCAGGCCGCGATCGACGCCCAGGAGGCCGCCGCCTCCCCCGCGCCCGGCGACCAGCAGATGGACGACGACCTCCCCTTCTGACAACGCACAATTGCCGAGGAACGACGCCATGTCCGAACTGAGGATCCCCACGCTCAACCGGGTGCTGCTCTCGGGACGGCTGACCCGCGACCCCGAGCTGAAATACACCGCCGGCGGCATCGCCGTCTGCAATTTTTCCCTGGCGGTCAACCGCAAGTACAAGGACCAGGGCGGCCAGTGGCGCGACGAGGCCACCTTCATCAACGTGGTCACCTGGCACAAGGCGGCGGAGACCGTCAACAAGTTCCTGCGCAAGGGCAGCCCGGTGATCATCGAGGGCCGGCTGGAGAGCCGCAGCTGGGAGACCGACGCCGGCCAGAAGCGCACCGCCATCGAGGTGCGCGCCGACCAGGTGCGGTTCCTGGAGAAGAGCGAATCCGCGCCCGACGCCACCGCGCCCGACGAGCCCGCGGCCTGACCCGCCCCACCGCAATCATCCATCATTAATCCCATACGAGGATCGACCCCATGATCGAGAGACGAAGCAGATCATCCCAGAACGGACCCCGCGAGCACAAGGTGATGCACAAGAAGGAATGCAAGTTCTGCGCCGAGAAGGTGACGCAGATCAATTACAAGGACGACAAGCGGCTGCGCCACTTCATGACCGAGCGCGGCAAGATCGTCCCCCGCCGCATCTCCGGCACCTGCGCCCGCCACCAGCGGCTGCTGACCATGGCCTTCAAGCGGGCCCGGCACCTGGCCTTGCTGCCCTTCATGGCCGAGTACCGCTAGAAGGAGCATGCAGCAATGAAAGTGATCCTGACCCAGAACATCCCCGCGCTGGGCGACAAGGCCCAGGTGGTCGACGTCAAGCCCGGTTACGCCCGCAACTACCTGATCCCCCAGGGCAAGGCCATGCCGGCCTCGGACGCCAACCTGCGGCGCCTGCAGCAGCAGGGCAAGCACGAGGACTTCAAGCACACCCGGCTCAAGGCCAAGTCCGAGGAGCTGGCCAAGAAGCTGGCCGAGGTTTCCTGCACCGCCACGGTCCAGGCCGGCGAGGACGACAAGCTGTTCGGCTCGGTCACCGCGGCCGACATCGCCGGGCTGCTGGCCGGCCAGGGCATCGAGATCGACAAGCGCAAGATCGTGCTCGAGGAGCCGATCAAGAAACTGGGCGTCTACAACATCCCCATCAAACTGCATAGCGACGTGGAGGCCATCATCAAATTATGGGTAGTGCGTCAATAAAACTGACCGCGCTGCTGCAGCCCGGCCAGATCAACCTGTCGCTCAAGTCCACGGCCCGCGACG
>DATJQG010000288.1:0-2877 GCA_035506015.1 Candidatus Edwardsiibacteriota bacterium | reverse complement strand
ATCTGGCTGGCTATAGCAGCGCGACCCTTTCGTTCTGGATCTACCAGACAACCGAATCTGGTTACGACTATGTTTACGCCCAGTACTACAGCGGCAGCACCTGGACTACAGCTTGGTCACGATCCGGTACATATGCAAGCTGGGCCCAGCAGTCAGTGAGCATCCCGACCACCGCCACTCAGGTCAGGTTCTATTTTATGAGCGACGGCAGCGTCACCGCCACCGGCGCTTACATCGACGACGTGGTCCTGACCGCTACCGGTTCGGCCACGCCGACTCTGGCCATCAGCTCCAACACTTGGTCGCCCACTTCCGCAGCGCAGACCAGCAGCGCAATCAATGTGACCAACAGCGGCACCTCCAGCGTGATCGCCTACACGGTCTCCTCCAACCAGACCTGGCTGACGGTTTCAGCGGCCAGCGGCAACACCCCGGGCTCGTTCACCATGACGGCGGCGGCCAACACCGGTGCGGCCCGCACCGCCACGGTCACCGTGACCGCGACCACGGCCGGCGTCGCCGGCTCGCCCAAGACGATCGCGGTGTCGCAGGCGGCGCCCACCGGCACCCAGAACGACGCGGGAACCGGGGCCGATGCCGGCAACGACTTCGCCTCGGCGACCCTGGTCAGCCCGGGCTCCTGGACTGGCTGCTACCTGGACGCCACGGACCGCAACGACTACTACAAGTTCAACGTGACGTCGGGCCAGGTGGTCAAGGTGAAAGTGACCCCGCCGTCGAGCGCGGATTATGACCTGTACCTGTACAACCCGTCGCAGACCCAGGTGGGTTCCAGCACGGCCGGCACGGGCGTGATCGACTCGGTGGTGTACACGGCGACAGTCAGCGGGACGTTCTACGCCAAGGCGTACGAGTATAGCGGGACGGGCAACTACAGCCTGCTGATCTCGGTCAGCGGCGGCAGCTCCACCCCGACATTGGCGATCAGCACCACGTCATGGTCGCCCACGTCCGCGGCGCAGACCAGCAGCGCGGTCAACGTAACCAACAGCACGACCAGTGATGTCATCGCCTACACGGTATCGTCGAACGCGACCTCATGGCTGACGGTTTCTGCCGCCAGCGGCAACACGCCGGGCAGTTTCACGATGACGACGACGGCCAACACCGGCACGGCACGCACGGGCACGGTGACGGTGGCGGCCAGCGGGCAGACCTCCAAGACGGTCACGGTGACCCAGGCAGCTCCGGCGGGCGCCGACACCTACGAGCCGAACGGTACGGTTGCCCAAGCGTATGCCATCACCTCGGGCACCGCGTATAATTCATACATCTATTCCAACGGCGACATCGACTATTACAGCCTGAATGTGACCATGGCCGGGGCGATCACGGTCAACCTGACGAACCTGCCGGGCGACTATGATCTGTATCTCTACTCGACCGACGGGACCACTCAGCTGGGTTCAAGCACCAACAGCAGCACCACCGCGGAGGCCATCAACTATACGGCCACGGCGGCTGGCACATACTATGTGAAAGTGATCGGTTACAACGGCGCTTACAGCACCACGGTGGCCTACGCCTTGACCGCGACCTATCCGACTGGCGCACCGACACCGACCTTGGCCATCAGCCAGACCACATGGGCTCCGGCGGCCGCTGGTGGGACCAGCAGCGCGGTGAACGTGACGAACAGTGGCAGCAGCAGCGTCATCGCCTACACGGTGTCCTCGAACCAGACATGGCTGACCGTGTCTTCGGCCAGCGGCAACACCCCGGGCAGCTTCACGATGACGGCGGCGAACAACACCGGCTCGGCCCGCAGCGCAACGGTTACCGTCACCTCGACGACCGGCGGCGTAGCCAATTCGCCGCAGACCATCACGGTCAACCAGCCGGCGCCGGGCGGTTCCGCTTACGAGTGGACCATCATGGTCTACCTGAACGCCGACAACAGCCTTGACTCCTACGGCGACGTCAACTACAACCAGATGACGGCCGCCTCCCAGAGTTCGGGCAAATACCGCGTCGTGGTTCAGTACGACCACGCCTCCGGCAACAGCAATTTCACCGACTGCAAACGCTTCCTGGTGACCCCGGGCAAGTCCGCCACCACGGCCAACCAGCTGTCGGACCTCGGCGAGGTCGACATGGGCAGCCCGACCACGCTTTCCACGTTTGCCAACTGGGCCATCGACAATTACCCGGCCAACCACTACTTCCTGGTCATGTGGGACCACGGCGGTGGCTGGACCAAGAAGGGCGCCAAGGACGTCGGTGTCTTCAAGGATTTCTCTAACGACGATCAGAGCGGCAACAGCATCGGCATCGCCAACGGCGAGTTCGCCACCGCGATGAGCGCCATCAAGTCGCACCTGGGCCGCAACCTGGACGCCGTCGGTTGGGATTGCTGCCTGATGGGCATGGAAGAGGTGATGGACATCGCCAGGAACTATGCCGACGCGGCGTTCGGATCCGAGGAAACAGAGGCCGGCACCGGCTGGAACTACACGCCGTTCCTCAACGCCATCAACAGCAACCCGACCATCAGCAACCTGGAGCTGATCAAGGCCCTGATCATCGGCACCGGCTCGTCGGGACTCGACACCCAGGCCGACATCGACCTGACCAAGGTCGCCGCCCTGAACACCGCCGTCAGCACCTTCGCCGATCAGTTGATGTCGGCCAAGGCCGCGGGCTACACATCGGCGATCCATACCTGCGAGTCCGCGACCCAGGCCTTCTACCTGACCGAGAACCGTGACCTGTACGATTTCGCCAACCGCATCTCCACGGCTTCGGTGCCGGCGGCGCTGCAGACTGCTGCCGCCAACGTCAAAACCGCTGTGACCAACTGCGTGTACTACAACCTTCATTCTTCATCCTTCAGCGGCGCCAACGGCATGGCGATCT
>DATJQG010000287.1:0-4357 GCA_035506015.1 Candidatus Edwardsiibacteriota bacterium | reverse complement strand
CGACGGCCTGTTCGCCCTCGGGGTCGATTACGCCAAGTACCGGGAGTTTTTCGGCGACAACCTCAAGCTGGTGCAGGGGGCCTTCCCCCAACATGACGGCCCCTTCGTGCTGATGCCCACGGGCGAAAACAAGAATCTGGGGGAATACTACAATATCCTGTTCGTACCCGAGGGCCTGCCCCCGGACACCGCCATCTTGACCAACACGATTAAGCGGCACTTGTCCGAGCTCTCGGTCAGGCACAGTGCGGTGTTCATGGGCATGAACGCCGACAATTCGACCACCGACGTCAGGGTGCCGGTGCGGGCCGTGGTCAAGTACCGCTCGCTCAACACCATCTGGGGCAACTTCCCGATCATCGACATCGAGTCGTACCGCCAGTGCATGGGCTACTTCTCGGCCGCGGCCCAGACCGCCAAGGTCAAGCAGGCCGACCTCGACCTGTTCGCCGCCAGCGGCAACAAGCTGGACGACCTGTTCGGCGGCGGTGATCTGGTCGCGAATCACCTGGGCGGCGCGAAACCCACCCTGCTCAAGGCCGGCAGCCTGGCGGGCGGCCGCGACACGGTGCGTCCCGCGGTCGACCTCGACGCCGGCACCTACAACATGGTGCTGCTGCGGCTGCGCGGCGCCAGCGACCTGGACCGCGCGGTGGCCGCGCTCAATGCGGAGCTGGCCGCCAAACGGCTGGGCGTGCGGGCCATCACCTGGAAGAAGGCCACCGGCATGATCGGCTCGATGGCGGTGCTGATCAAGGGCGCGCTGTTCGTGTTCGTCTCGTTCCTGTTCCTGATCGCCATCATCATCATCGTCAACACGCTGTCGATGGCGGCGCTGGAGCGCACCTCGGAGATCGGGATGATGCGGGCGGTGGGGGCGCGCAAGGGCTTCATCCGGCTGATGTTCCTGGGCGAGACCGGGATGCTGGCCGCGGTGTTCGGCGGCGCCGGGGTGCTGGCCGGCGTGATCGCGGTCAACGCCGTGGCCGCGCTGGGCATCACCAGCGGCAACGACATGGTGCAGCTGCTGTTCGGCGGCGACACCTTCCGGCCGCTGCTGTCGGGGCTGGACATCGCGCTGGCCGTGCTCCAGCTGGCGCTGGTCACGCTGCTGGCGGTGATCTACCCCATCAAGGTCGCCAGCGGCATCACCCCGCTCGACGCCATCTCGCGAGAATAGGAGCAGCCGATGAACCAGATCGTCAATATCAGCCTGCGCAACCTGGCGCGCCAGCGGCGCCGCAACGTGCTGCTGGGGACGGCCATCGCCTGCGGCGCCATGGCCCTGGTGCTGGCCAACGCCTACTCCCACGGCATCTCCAAGGTGCTGTTCGAGCGGATCGTACGCTACACCAACGGCCACGTCGCCCTGTCCTATATGCGCAACGGCGAGATGCTCAACCAGGTGTTCCCCGACGACCGCCGCATCCGGGCGGCCGTCGCCCAGGCCGCGCCCAACGCCCTGCGGGCCGACGAGGCCATCGGCGTGTTCGGCCGCGCCATCGGCAACGGGGTGGCCGACAACGTCATCATGATCGGCGTTGACGTGGGCGGGACGCTGACCGAGCAGGAACGGCGGGAGTTCCAGTCGAACTTCAAGATGATCAGCGGCACGTTCCTGGCGCTCAACGACAAGAGCCACGGCACCCCGGTGCTGCTGGCGCAGCAGAAGGCCAAATACCTCAACGTCGGGATGGGCGACCAGCTGCGGGTGCGGTTCTACCAGGTCACCAACCAGGCCTCCAGCGCCACGCTGACCGTGGCCGGGATCTTCAAGCCGGCCAACGCCTTCATGACCAGCCCGATCTTCGTCTCCGTGGACGACCTGCGGCGGCTGGCCGGGTACCGCGCCCACGACATCGCCGGCATGCAGCTGACGCTGCGCGACCCGCAGCGCACCGCCAAGCTGGTGGCCGACCGGTTGCACGACGCGCTGAAACCCGGTTTGGCCGTGATCCCGGGCGACCTGGCGCTGCGGGGGCGGCGCGCCCCGGCGCAGGCGCTGGGGTTCCGCAGCGACTCGGCCTCGCTGGTGACCCTGCGCCAGCGGCTGCCGCTGGGCAGCGGGGACAGCACGGCGCTGGGCTACCGCGGGGTGGTGCTGGCCGGCCCGCTGGCCGCCCGGCTGGGGGCCCGCCGCGGCGACACCGTCGAGCTGGCCTGGACGGCCCGCTACGACAGCGTCCCCGGCCACGTCCGGCTGGCGGTCAACGGCGTCGCGGCCGCCGGCGCGCCGCTCCCGGCCGGGGCGCTGCTGGTCAACGAGCGGGATTTCTACAAAGCCTACTACGGCACGCTGCCGGACGCGCCGGCGCCGCAGCTGGCGCTGCCCGACTCCGCCGACCCGCTGTGGCCGGTGCTGGCCCCGGAGTACGTGCTGATGAAGCGCTGCGCCACCACCGATGAGTACACCGAGATCACCCGCGAGATGGGCCGGGCGACGTACAAGGGCATCATGGTCAGCGTGCAGTCGATGTACGAGACCGCCAGCGTGATCGTCCAGCTGGAGCGGGCCCTCAACCTGATCACCCTGTCGGCCGTGATGGTGCTGTTCTTCATCATCCTGGTGGGCGTGGTCAACACGCTGCGGATGACCATCCGCGAGCGCACCCGCGAGATCGGGACGGTGCGGGCCATCGGCATGCAGCGGGGTGACGTGCGGAACATGTTCCTGCTGGAGACCTCGTTCCTGGCGCTGATCGCCTCGGCGGCCGGCGCGGCCGCAGCCTTCCTGGCGATGTGGGGGATGTCGGCGCTGACCATCGATGCCGGGGACAACCCGCTGGGGATGCTGCTGGTCGACGGCCACCTGTACTTCGCGCCCACCGCCGCGGCCACGCTGGGCTACATCGCATTGATCGTGGCGATCGCCGCGGCCACCGCCTACTTCCCGGCGCGGCGGGCGGCCAACCTCACGGCCGCGGCCGCATTGCGGCACTACGAGTAGCCGCGGCGCCCGGTCGACCGTCCCCGCGCAATAGCACTTCAACACGACGAGAGACAACCGAGGACACCATGAAACGCTTCGCCACCGCATCGATCATGATCGCCGCGGCGCTGGCCGGCACCGCCGCGGCCCAGCAGCTGCCCGCGATCGGCACGATCCTGAAGAAACTCGACGACAACTATTCCCAGACCACCGACATCAGCGCCCGGGTGGCGCTGACCCAGCAGAAGGCCGGCCAGGGCGTCAAGGCCATCGATCTGCTGTATTACCGCCGCGACAGCGACCAGTCGTTCCTGATCGTGATGGTGGCGCCGGAGTCGGAGAAGGGCAACGGCTACCTGCGGGTGGGCGACAACTTCTGGATGTACCGCCGCAATACCCGCACGTTCCAGCACATCAACCGCGACGAGAACATCGGCGGCACCAACGCCAAGGGCGAAAACTTCGAGGACCGCAAGCTGGTCGACCTCTACGCGCCGGCGACGGACGCCGCCGGCAAGCAGATCATCGCCCGCGACAAGCTGGGCCAGATCGCGGTCTACCGGCTGGAGGTCAAGGGCAAGGTCAACGACGTCGACTATCCCAAAAAGACGTTCTGGGTACGGCAGTATAATTTCCTGATGCTCAAGGAGCAGGACTTCACCTCCACCAACACGCTGATGCAGACCGCCTACATGCTGAAATACACGGAGATCGACGGCCATTACGTTCCGGTCAAGCAATTGTTCATCGACGAGTTCGAACAGGGCAACAAGACCGCGGTCGAGATATCGGACATTTCCACCGCCAAGCTCAGCGACGCGCTGTTCACCAAGCCCTATCTCGAGAACCTCAGCAAGTAACGGATGAAGACGTGAATCGTGAGATGTGAGATGATGTCGCGGAAGATTACGCCGGTCGTTGCCATCTTCGCGCTGGGCTTTGCGTCGTTCGCGTCGGCCCAGGCGCCGGTGGACGAAAACGCACTGTTCGCCGACAGCGCGTCGGTCACGCAGGCGCCGCTGCGCGCCGATTCCGCGCTGCTCAAGAATCCGGGCCAGTCGAAATCGACGGGCATCTCCGGCACCGTCACCAGCGCCGCGCTGGGGTCGTGCGATCGCGATTTTTTCAGTGATCGCACCTACCGCCATACGGCATTGGCGACCTGGATCACCGGCGACCTTAACCTCGACGCTCGGCTGGCCGGCGGATTCAAGGCATTCGCATCGGTGGAGGCGACCTACCGGCCGATCGCAACCGAAACGGCGGCCGGCAACGACTCAAATATTGCCTTCAGCCTTCCGGAATTGTTCGTCGACGCCAATTACCGCAACCGCGTCTATGTCCGCAGCGGCAAGCAGGTGCTGCAGTGGGGGCGGTGCTATTTCTGGAACCCGACCGACCTGATCAACATCGAACAGAAGCAGTTCA
>DATJQG010000286.1:0-3740 GCA_035506015.1 Candidatus Edwardsiibacteriota bacterium | reverse complement strand
GCTCCTGTTGGTAGAGATACATCTTCGCCACGCGCGCCATCTGGGACTGCTTGCGCCTGGTGATGGCCGACTGCGGCCGGCCGAACGAATCGTCGAACCGCGTCTTGACCTCGACGAAGGCCAGCACCGGGCCGTCGTAGGCGATGATGTCGGCCTCGCCCGCCTTGCCCGCGTGCCAGTTGCGCTCCACGATGCGGTAGCCCTGGGCCTGCAGATGCCGCGCCGCCAGCTCTTCGCCGAAATCGCCCTTCTCGCTCATCGCTCCCCGTGGATCGGGCTCCCGGGAACCCGGGACAATAGTGGGCCCGGGAAAACAGGGATGGTTCCCGGATTCCTGGCTTCCTTATTGTTGCTGGCTTTCATCGAGCAATGCCCGCACCGGCGCGAAGCTGGCGCGGTGGATCGGGCAGGGGCCGAGCCGCCGCAGCGCGGCCAGGTGCGCGGCCGTGCCGTAGCCCTTGTGCCGGGCGAACCCGTAGCCGGGGTAGTCCCGCTCGAAGCCGCGCATCATCGAGTCGCGCACGCACTTGGCGACGATCGAGGCCGCGGCGATGCACAGGCTCCGCGCGTCGCCGTCGACCACCGCCCGCACCGGCACCTGCGAAAGCTTCGCCGGCAGGCGCCGCGGCGCGCGCGGGCCGTCCACCAGGACCAGGTGCGGCCGCCGCCGCAGCCCGCACAGCGCGAACGCCATGGCCTCCAGGGACGCCTCCAGGATGTTGACCGCATCGATGCGGCGGGCGTCCACCACCCCCAGGCCGACCGCGACCGAATGTTCCAGGATCGCGGCAAACGCCCGCTCCCGCTGCCGCGCGGACAGCGCCTTGGAATCATCGACGCCGTGCAGCGCGGCACCAGGGTCGAGGATCACCGCCGCGGCCACCACCGGCCCGGCCAGCGGCCCGCGCCCGGCCTCGTCCACGCCGGCCAGCAGGGTGACGCCGGCCGAGCGCAGCGCGTGGTCGAACCCCGCCGCGCCGGGTCGGTCCCGTCTGGTCATCGCCAGTCCTCGGTGACTGTCCCGCGCCGCTGCGGGATGCCTCCGGCGTTAGGGCTTGGCGTCGGGGGCCGGGGCCGCCGCCGCGGGGCCCGACTCGCCGATGTCCTGCTTGACCTTGGAGGCCCGTCCGGTCAGGCCGCGCAGGTAGAACAGCTTGGCCCGGCGCACCGCGCCCTTCTTGATCACCTTGACGCTGGCCACGGTCGGCGCGTGCAGCGGGAAGATCCGCTCCACGCCGATGCCGGCCGAGATCTTGCGCACCGTGAAGGTGGCCGAGAGGCCGGCGCCGCGGCGCTGCAGCACGATGCCCTGGAAGGCCTGCAGCCGCTCCTTGTCGCCCTCGATCACCTTGACCTGCACCCGCACCGTGTCGCCCGGCCCGAAATCAGGGACGTCCTGCTTCATCTGCCCGGCCTCGATGCTCTTGATCACTGCCTGTTTGTTCATGATGGGTTCTCCTCCTGGTTGTGGTCTATGGCACGATTGCCTGTGATTGTTTCTCTTCGTCGATCATGATCCGGGATCGGGGCCGCTACTCCTCGTCCAGCAGCTCCAGGTCCTGGCCGGATAGTTCCGCCGTTTGCAGCAGGTCGGGCCGCTGCTGCCTGGTGATGCGCAGCGCCTGCCGGCGCCGCCAGCGCGCGATCTGGGCGTGGTTGCCCGAGCGCAGCACCTCGGGCACCGTCATGCCCTCGAAGGTCTCGGGCCGGGTGTAGTGCGGGTGGTCCAGCAGCCCGTTCTCGAAGGAGTCGCGGTCCGCGGATTCGGGGTCCGAGATCGCCCCCGGCAGCAGCCGCACCACCGAGTCGATCACCGCCATCGCCGCCACCTCGCCGCCCGACAGGATGTAGTCGCCCACCGAGATGTCGTCGTCGACGATGGTCCGCACCCGCTCGTCGATGTCCTTGTAGTGGCCGCACAGCAGGGCGATGTGCGCTTCCCGCGCGAGCTGCCGCGCCGCCCGCTGGTCGTAGCGCCGGCCCCGCGGCGAGAGCAGGACGACCTTCGGCCGGGATCCCCCCTCCGCCAGCGACCGCACCGCGCGGAAGATCGGCTCGGGCTTCATGATCATGCCCGGGCCGCCGCCGTAGGGCGCGTCGTCCGCCACCTGGTGTTTGTCCAGCGCGAAGTCGCGGATGTTGACCAGGGCGAACTCCACGGCGCCTTTCTTGCGGGCTTGGGCCACGATGCTGGACTCCAGCACGCCGGGGAACATCTCGGGGAACAGCGTCAGCACGGTGATCCTCACCGCAAGCCCTCCACGTCGTCGATCACCATCAGGCCGCGGTCCAGGTCGATGGACTGGATGAAGCCGCCCTGGGCCGGCACCCGGAACTCGGCCCCCCTGCCCCGCACCACGTAGGCGTCCCCGGCCGGCAATTCCTCGACCACCGCCACGGTGCCCAGCTCCTGGCCGGTCCGCGAGACGACCTTGAGGCCGATGATCTGGAAGGTGTAGTAGCATCCCGCGGGCAACGGCCCCAGCTCGCGCTCCCGCACGCCGAGGTCGGCGCCGCGCAGCTGCTCGGCCTGCTCCACGCTGGACACTTCCGCCAGGGTCAATATACCCCAGTCGTTCTGCGGCACGAACTTGGCGACGGTGAAGGATCTCGCCGTTCCCGCGACCACCGCCAGCAGCTTCGCGCCCGGCTTGAAGCGGCCGGGGTTGTGGCTTTCGACCCTGACCTTCATCGCGCCGTTCACGCCGTGCGGCTTGCCGACCGTGGCGACCACGATCAGGTCGTCCGCGGTCTTGGCTTGTTGCTGATTGTCCATTTCGCGCACCCGTTTTCACGCCATCCTGAGATTCACGCCATGCCTGGCTATCGAAGGATCTTGTTAGATTCTTCACAAGCCAAGCTGGGAGCCATTTTCAGAATGACGATACGAATGATGCCCCAGGGCTACTCGATGATCTCCAGCTCGGTGCGCTTGCCTTCCTTGGTGCCGGCCGCGGCCAGCAGCGTGCGGATGGCCTGCGCCGTGCGGCCCTTCTTGCCGATCACCTTGCCGATGTCGTCCTGGGCCACCCGCAGCTCGAACACCACGCTGTTGCTGTCCCGGGGCACCTCCTTGACCGACACCTTGTCCGGGTGGTCCACCAGGGACTTGGCCAGAAAGTCGACCAGATCTTTCATCATGGGTCGCGAGTCCTTCTTTTTCTTGGCGGCCAGGCGGTCCTTGTGGGTCTTCTTGGTCTTGGCCTCGCTGAAGGGGATCCGCACGTCCTTGGCGTCGCCGCCCGCGGCCACCGCCTTCTCGGCGGCCTTCACCAGCCGCTGCACCGTGGGCGACACGATGGCGCCCTGCTTGATCCACTGCCGGGCCTTCTCCAGGTCGAGCTTGGCCTCGCGCGGGTTGCCGTCCGGGCGGTAGTAGCCCAGCGTGTCCAGCTGCGCGCCGCCGTTCTTGGAGCGGGTGGCCGAGACCACGATCCTGAAGCTGGCCTTCTTGTTGGCGCCGATCCGGGTCATCCTGATGGAAACCGACATGTCCTGTTCTCCCGTTTAGAGTTGAATGTTATAAAGTCCGATGTTGAATGCTCAATGTCGTATGTTGATGGCCTGATCGATCGCGATCCAACCTATCGTCATCCTGAGATTGCCCCATGCCCGACAAGTTGAAGGATCTTCCCGTCACCCTTCAGCGAGCAAGGCGCCGCAGTGATCCCAGGGTGACAGCCGCGCCGTATTTCGAGTCAAAAACGCCCCCGCATCATGTTCTTCATGTTGCCCGACGA
>DATJQG010000285.1:0-3827 GCA_035506015.1 Candidatus Edwardsiibacteriota bacterium | reverse complement strand
TAGGCGGCCTTGCCGCCGTAGGGCGTGACGTCCCACGGCCCCTTCATCAGCGTCGTGTACGAGAGCCCGGCGGCGTCCAGCGCCCACAGCTTCGACGGCAGGATCACGATGTCGACGTACTCCCCGGGTTTGACCGAGGCCGCGTCCATCCCGATCGGCAGGTGGGCCAGGGCCTGGGCCCGGTCGGGGGTGCTGATGTCCACCCGGACCAGCATCTTGGCCTCGTCGGCGCGCAGCGCCGCGGGGAACAGCGTGGCGAGCATCAGTGCGGCCGCCACGATCGATGGCAGAAAGGGGCGATGTCTCATTGTTGAATGATCGCTGGAGCGAAAGGTTGATGGTTGGGGTCGTTGGGTACCGTTATACCATGAATATCACGCCAATGCAAGTCGTGGCCGGTGCATAAACAACGGGGCGTGACAGTGGATCCGCGTCCACGCCCCGTTCGCCGGCAACCGCCGGCCGGGATCAGCGCAGCACCGTCATCTTCCGGATGTCGCTGAAGCCGCCCGAGCGCAGCTGGTAGAAATAGACGCCGCCGGCCACCGCCCGGCCCCGGTCGTCCAGGCCGTCCCAGGTCCGCTGGTAGTAGCCCGCCTTGAGCTCGCCGTCGGCCAGCGTCCGCACGGTCTGCCCCAGCACGTTGTAGACCCGCAGGCTGGTGGCGCCGTCCTGCCGCAGCGCGAAGCTGATGGTGGCCCGGCCGCCGCGGCTGGGATTGGGCCGGGACTGCTGCAGCTCGTAGGCCAGCGGCAGTGCCCGGCCGCTGACCGGCACCGCCACCGGCCCGAACGCGGTGCGGTGGCCCGCCATGTCGATCTCGCTGATGCGGTACCAGTAGGTGCCGTCGGCCAGCCGGGAGCCGTCCACCCAGGCGTACTCATTGGGCTGCGACGTCGTGCCGTGGCCGTCCAGGCCGGCCACCGCCTGGAAGCCGCCGCCGGGCTGGGTCGATCGCTCCACCTCCCAGCGGTAGCAGTCCAGCTCGCTCTCGGTGCGCCAGCGCACCACGATCCCCTGCTCCCCCAGCTGGGCGCCGAACGAGGACATGGAGACGGCCAGCGTCGAGCTGGGCTTGCCGGTCAGCCGCACCGCGCGGTTCGGCCCCAGCGCCAGCATCGTGGCGGCGTAGGTCCCGTCCTGCAGCTCCTGGGCCCCGATGGTGCTGCTGTTCTGGAAGCCGATCGAGCTGGAACTGCCCGGCGTCAGCAGCTTGTACTGCACCACCGCGTCGTAGTACTTGCTGGCCTTGGTCCCGGTCCCGGTCGAGTCGTAGAGCATCACCTCGAACTTGTGGTAGGTCGTGCTGCCGTAATCCACCACGCTGTCCCACTCCACCACGAACCGTTTGTTGGAGGCGTCGTAATAATATCCCACCCAGCCGGTGCCCGACACCGCGTTCAGGTCGTTCCAATAGGCGAAGATGGTCGGCGTCGCGAAGGTCGTGGTGGGGATGGCGGTGTTGGTATACGCCGTGCTGGCGTTGCTGCCGAGGCTCAGCCACCCGTTGGTGCACACCGACGCCGTGGTGTACCCCGTCCCGTACCACCTGAAGGTGAACGGGATCGTCACGCTCTTGGTGCTGTCGTCACCGCCGGTCAGCCGGGTCCCCAGGCTGCGGATCTCGTACCAGGAGTAGACCGGCGCCCGGTCCACTCCGTCGGAATCCTCCACCGCGTAGTAGAGCGGGGTCGAGTTGTTGTCGGGCGTCGCCGAGTACTTGATGTCCCCCACCGTTTCGGTCCAGCTGTAGCTGCGGTCGGCCGTCCCGCTGGCCTTCATCACGATGGTGAAGGTCACCGTGGTCCCGACCGGCACCGCGCCGCAGCTCACCGTGAACGAGTCCGCCCCGCTGGTGCCGCTGGCGCCGGGATTGATGGTGCCATAGGCCGCGGTGGAATCGGTGATGTTGACCAGCCCGTTGCTGCAGCGCAGCACTGCCTGCGTGCTGTAGCCATAACCGATCCCGTTGTTGGCGAGGCCCACCGCCATCTTGGAAACCTTGTTGGGGTCCAGCCGCCCGTTGCCGTTGATCGTGCGGCCGTTGAAGCCCAGCACCGCGGTGCCCACCGTCACGCTGATGCTGGAGGTCCAGGTCGAGTCCTTGGAATCCTTGCACACCAGGCTGAGGGGGATTACCGCGCCGTTGCTGTCGGCCGGGTTGATGTACAGGCCGAAGCCCGCCGCGTAGTAGGACGAGTCGTTGGCGGCGATGGTGCCGTAGGTATAGCTGCTGTCAGCCGTGACCGAGCCATAGGGGCTGATGCAGCGCAGCGTGCCGACCACGCCGCTGGCCGCGGCCACGCCGTTGTTGATCACCCAGGTCGGCAGCCGCACGGTCTCCCCGGGGTTGGCGATGCCGTCGTTGTTGCCGCCGGCGTCGGTCATGGTGTGCTTGAGGTGGCTGACGTAGGGGCCGCTGGCCGCGATGATCGCCACCGTGCCGGTGTAGCGGCGGTAATCGGGCTTGGTGACGGTGACCACCATGGTCTGCCCCGGCGTCTGGGCCGGGATGGTGATGCTGAGCGCGCTGCCGGTGCCGGTGCCGGTGCCGATGATCTGCCCGTTGACCGTCAGCGAGATCAGCGCCCCGGCGTTGGCGGTGACCGCGAAGCTGGTGGCGCCGGCGATCAGCGTGGCGGCGTGGCTGACCGTCAGGTCCTGCGGCACCTGGTCGTAGATGGTCAGGAAGGCGTCGCCGTGCATGTGGAACAGTTGGTAGGTGACGTAGGCGCCAGACAGCGAATCGGACCCCAGGATGGTCCACGGGGTCATGTGGGCCTTGAGGTACCACTTGCCGAAGGCCATCGAGAACCCGGGCATCATGTTCTTGTCGCCGAAATGGCTGGCATTGCTGTAGCCCGGGTCGAAGTCCGGCCACAGGCAGTCGAACATCCCCCAGATCATGGCGTCGTTGTCGAACGAGAACGAGACGTCCGAGGGCGCGATGTACCCCAGCACGCCGTGCGATTGCTTGTAGAAGGCCTCGCCCAGGCACTGGCTGGGCCCCGGGAACTCGGTGCTGCCCGTGGCGTAGCGGCCGGTCAGGCAGTTGATGGTGTAGAGGAACGGGATCAGCGTGTCGGTCAGGGCCAGGGCGTTGGTGTTGGTGTAGGCCGGGTCCGCCCAGGCCGTGGTGTCGCCGTGGTCGCGGTGCAGCACCATGAACAGGCCGTTGTTGATGGCCGCGCTGATCTGGGCGGCGGTGGTGGTCCAGGTGACGCTGGCCGGGATCAGCGAATCGATGTAGCCGTACCCCTTCCAATAATGGGTGACCAGCGGGGTGTTGCCGTAGGTGGTCTGGGTCGACCAGGGCGACCCGGCGGCGGGCGGCGAGCTAGAATAGTACAGCCGGGACGCGTTGCGGCCCTGGTGGTTCTTCCAGAAGCCGTAGCAAACCTCGCCCGACAGCTGGAACCAGCGGTCCGACTGGTACCCCACCACCGAGATCGGGTTGTTGTAGAAGCTGGACGTGGTGTAGGGGTTGCGCTCGTACTTCATCATCTTGCCGATGGTGTTGGGGAAGTCCGCCGCCGTGCCCGCCTCGATCCGCGCCACGTTGATGTCCGGCAGGCTGTCGCCGTTGGGGTCGGAGTAGCGGTTGTCGCAGGGGAAATAGTCGCCGCTGTAGGAATCGGAGACGATGTCGGCCGGGATCGAGAAGCCCTGGCCCGGCCAGTCGCCGATCAGCAGCACCGCCACCGGGGGAATGGCCCAGGTGTTGTACGCGTTCTTGATCCAGGCCTTGATCGCCGCCGAGGTCGTCCCCGTGCTGTCCGTCGTGTAGCATCCCGTCTTGATGCCCTGCATCGTGCGCCACTGCTTGA
>DATJQG010000284.1:0-3265 GCA_035506015.1 Candidatus Edwardsiibacteriota bacterium | reverse complement strand
GCGGTGACGATGTCGAGCACGCCGTCGCCGTCGATGTCGCCGACCGCCAGGCCGTTGGGCGTGGCGCCCGAGGGCAGGCCGTAGGCGCAGCTGTCCATCCGGAACTTGGCGGCGCCGAAAGACACCGTCGAAGTGTCGGTCATGATGCGGATCCGCCGCGGTGCGGCCGACTGCACGGCCACCACGCGGATGGTGTCATCGCTGGCGCCCTTGAACTTGGTGCTGATGGCGCACTTGCGCAGCGTGGCCGCGCCGTTGTACACGGCGAAACTGTCCAGGATCGAGCCGGGGCTCTTGGTGCCGCCGGTCCATTCGGCAGCCTTGCCCATCGGCGCGAGCTGGGTCTGGGCCATCGCGCCGGCGGCGAGCATCGCCACCAGCACCAGGGCCATGGCCATCCATACTTTCTTCATGGGATAGGGACCTCCGATTGAAGTTTGTGATTCCTAAATATGACTTTGAGGGATTGATAGTTTAACTGAAATACCCGATGATGTCAAGCAGAAAGTATCCAATATTTTTCTCCTACGTTTCTGGCACGCCGCAGCATCAACAGGCGCCCGATGCCGGCGCTCTGACCCCACATTATATGTTACCGGTATCTGCCCGGACAAAAAAAGAGACAC
This sequence comes from Candidatus Edwardsiibacteriota bacterium, assembly GCA_035506015.1. Classification (GTDB taxonomy): domain Bacteria; phylum Edwardsbacteria; class AC1; order AC1; family EtOH8; genus DATJQG01. The sequence goes on along the minus strand of DATJQG010000284.1, from coordinate 2,639 downwards.
ATCAGTGTCTCTGCAGGGGAAATCAATGGTGCGCCTGACCCGACTTGAACGGGTAACCTACGGCTTCGGAGGCCGGCGCTCTATCCAATTGAGCTACAGGCGCATCAGTAAGAGTAATTATACCCGCTGCGGCGCGGTCTTGTCAAGGGAATTGCGGGGCCTCAGAGCGCCAGCTCCTGGCCCAGGGTCGGCACTATCACCGGCAGGTCCAGTTGCTTCACCGACTCGGCCAGCGCCAGGGACTGGCTCTCCTCGCCGTGCACCATGATCACCGTGCCCAGGCCCCCGGAGAAGCCCCTGACGTAGGCCATGATCTCGTCGTGGTCGGCGTGCGCCGAGAAGCCGTTCAATACCTGGACCTCGGCCTTGACCTCCTGCGGCACCCCGAAGATCCTGACCGGCGTTTGCCGGTCGACCAGCCGCTTGCCCAGCGTGCCCTGGGCCTGGAACCCCACGATCAGCACCATGTTCTTGGGGTCGCCCACCGAGTTCTTGAGGTGGTGCAGCACCCGCCCGCCCTCGCACATCCCCGAGGCCGAGATGATGATGCAGGGCTTGTCGAAGTCGTTGAGCGCGATCGACTCCTCCTTGGTCATGATGTAGGTCAGCCGGCTGAACCCCAGCGGGTCGTCGTGGCCGTCCATCATCGCACGGTACTCGTCGTCCCAGCATTCCTGGTGGATCCGGAACAGCGCGGTGACGTTGATCGACAACGGGCTGTCGACGAAGATCGGGACGGCGGGCAGGGTCCCGGCGTCGAACATCTTGTGCAGCTCGTAGACGATCTCCTGGGTCCGCCCCACCGAGAACGCCGGGATGATGATCTTGCCCCGGCGCGCATAGACCTTTTTGGCGGCCTCGGCCAGCTGCTGGCTGGTCTCGCCGATCGGCCCGTGCACGCGGTCGCCGTAGGTGCTTTCGGTCAGCAGGTAATCGGCCTTGATGCCCTGCACCGGGTCCTTGAGGATCGGCAGGTTCTTGCGGCCCAGGTCGCCGGTGAACCAGAATTTCACCGTGCGGCCGTTCTCGGCCAGCGTCAGGTCGACCATGGCCGAGCCCAGGATGTGGCCGGCGTCGTGGAAGGTGCAGCTGACGCCGGGCAGCGGCGCGAACGGGCGCTCGTAGGCGTAGCCGACCAGGTGCTTCAGGGCCCGCTCGGCGTCGTCCATGGTGTACAACGGCTGCTTCAGCGGCTGGCCCTGGCGCTGCAGCCGCTTGTTGACGAACTCGGTGTCGCTCTGCTGGATCTTGGCCGAGTCGCGCAGGATCAGGCCCGTCAGGTCGCGGGTGGCCGCCGTGCAGAAGATGTCGCCCTGGAAGCCGTTCTTGACCAGCGTCGGGATGTTGCCGCTGTGGTCCAGGTGGGCGTGCGACAGCACCATGGCGTCGACCTCGGCCGGGGCGAACGGCAGTGTGCGGTTGGCCGCCTCGCTCTCCTCGCGCGGCCCCTGCTTGATGCCGCACTCCAGCAGCAGCTTCTTGCCGCCGACCTCGATCAGGTACTGCGACCCGGTGACGCTGCGTGCCGCGCCATAAAAGGTGATCTTCATTCGCTCGATCCTGTCCGCTGTTCGTTGTTCATCGTTGATTGTTCATCGTTATCACAGCAGCCGCAGCTCGCCCCGCTCCAACCGCAGCAGCCGCTCCTTCCAGCCCACGCCCGCGGCGAACCCGCCCAGGCTGGCGTCCTGCATGATCACCCGGTGGCAGGGCACCACGATCGGCAGCGGGTTCATCGACAGCGCGCGGCCCACGGCCTTGTAGGCGTTGGGGTGGTGCACCTGCATGGCCAGCCACTTGTAGGACCTCACCTGGCCGTAGGGGATGTGCCGCACCTTGTCCCACACCGCGCGCTCGAACGTGCTGGCGCCGCGCAGGTCCAGCGGGTAGTCGAAGTCCATCTGCAGGCCGGCGAAGTAGCCCGCCAGGTCGATGGCGATGTCGCCGAACCGGCCCTCGTCGCGCACGAAGCGGCACGCGAACTTCTGCTCCCAGGCCGGGAAGTTGAGCGGCAGCTCGTGCTCGTTGAGCACCAGCTGGTACAGCCCGGCGTCGGTGGCCATCAGGAACACCTTGCCGAACGACAGCTCGAATTGCGAGTAGTAGAGGTTCATCATCGCTCATTCGACCCCTCCCTTTCTCCCTCCCCGCAGCGGGGAGGAACGGGGTGAGGTCTGTATCAGATCGTCAGCAGCACCGCGGCCACGATGGCCAGCACGAAGCCCGCCGCCTTGACCAGGTTCAGCTTCTCGCCCAGGATCAGCACCGCCAGGAAGACGGTGACCGCCGCGCTCAGCGCGTTGATCGGCGCCACGACCGACGCCCTGCCCTGCCGCAGCGCCATCACGAACAGCAGCAATCCCCCTGCGAAGCAGGCGCCCGAGGCCGCGCCCCAGCCTGCCCCGGCCAGCGTCAGCGTCTTCTTGCCGCTCAGCAGCCAGTAGCAGCCGACCAGCAGCAGCGAGGTGGCCTGCGAGACCAGCGACAGCGACACCGGGTCGATGCCCTTGGAGGCCTTGAGCACGATGGCGTTGACGCCCAGCAGCGCCGTGCTGATGAACGCCAGCAGGATGTATTGCTGCATATCGTTATCTTTCTTCAGATCCACAATGCGGGCAATATTTTTGCTTTTTCATGAT
>DATJQG010000283.1:0-9186 GCA_035506015.1 Candidatus Edwardsiibacteriota bacterium | reverse complement strand
GGCGTCGATTACTTGAAATACCTGCACGACTGCTATTCGGCCAGGAAGATGAAGGCCGAGCTCAAGGATGTCGACCTGAAGATCAAGCAGCTGGAAAAGAAGAAATAACCCAACGGTGATCCGAACAACGGAAGGCGGCGAGAGCCGCCTTCCGTTTTTCTATTGTTTCAACGGCAACGTGCCGTCGACGGCGAAAAATGTAAAAAAACTGTTGTCTTTCAGCGGAATTGTATGCTACAATCAAATATTGTGTAAGTTGTTGCATTTCCATCGCATTAATCGGGAAAATCAAGTTCTGATAGAAGAGTGGACGCCGACGTCATCGTCATCGGGGGCGGTCCTGCCGGGATGATGGCCGCCATCACGGCGGCTGGGAGGTCCCGTCGGGTGCTGCTGTTGGAAAAAGGCCCGCGGCCGGGAAGGAAACTGCTGCTGACCGGGAACGGCCGCTGCAATGTCACCAACAGCCTGCCCGCGCCCCAATTCGTCGCGGACTGCGGCCGGGGCGCGCGGTTCCTGCACAACGCGCTGGGCAGGTTTTCCACCGCCGACGCGACCGCATTCTTCGCGTCCCGCGGCCTTCCCCTGCAACTGGAACAGGGCCGGCTGTATTTCCCCCGCAGCGGCGGCGCCGCCGCGGTGCTGGCGCTGCTGGAGCGGGAGCTGGCGGCGCAGGGGGCCACGGTCGTCACGGGAGCCGCGGTCACCGCGGTCGGCCGGACGGCGGCCGGGTTCCAGGTCGACGCCGGCCGGCGCTACTGGTCGCGCGAGCTGATCATCGCCACGGGCGGGACGTCGTATCCCGGCACCGGTTCCAGCGGCGAGGGCTATGCGATGGCGCGGGCCCTGGGCCACGACGTCAGCGAGCCGCGGCCGGGCAATGTCCCGCTGCTGGTCGCGGACGCATGGCTGGACGGACTCCAGGGCGTCAGCCTGGAGCGGGCGGCCATCAGCGTCGCCTGCCGTGGGCGGCGGCAGGCGTTCGCCGGCGGGCTGATGTTCACGCACTACGGCATTTCCGGCCCGGCGGCGCTGGACGCCAGCCGGGCCCTGGCCGGGGCGGCTTTCCCGGTCGCCGCGGAGCTCGATCTGCTGCCGGACTTGACGCCGCAGCGGCTGGACCGCGGGCTGGTGAGCGCCGCCGCGCGGCACGGCAAGCGGTCGCTCAAGGGGCTGGTGGCGCAGCTGCTGCCCGACCGGCTGGCCGCAGCGGTGGTATCGCTGGCCGGCGGGACCGGCGCGGCGGCCAACCAGCTGAGCGCGGGGCAGCGGGCGGCGATCGTCGCGACGATCAAGCATTGTCCCGTCACGCTCAGCGGCACGCGGGGGTTCGACGAGGCGATGGTGACCGTTGGCGGGGTCGACACCCGCGGGCTGGACCCCGCGACGATGCGGTCGCGGCTGGTCCCCGGCCTGTCGTTCTGCGGCGAGGTGCTGGACCTGGACGGGCCCTGCGGCGGCTACAACCTGCAGATCGCCTGGTCCACCGGTTTCGCCGCCGGCGCGGCCGCCGCAGAGAGCGCCACCGGTTCCGAACGATGAGACCCGCACCGACCATCATCGCCTCGTTCGGGTCGTACGAGGAGCGGCTGACCATCTGGGTGCGCTGGGCCGTGCTGTTCATGGCCCTGCTGCTGGTCAGCGTCGCGCCGGAGGCCGCCGGCCGCAACACGGCCCTGCACCTGACGATCCTGGGCGCCGCGGCCTACAACGTCCTGCTGTTCTTTTCCAACGCGGCGATGCTGCAGTTCGTGCGCCGGCGCTGGATCACCCTGGGCTTCGACCTGGTGTTCACGACGCTGCTGGTGGCCTGCACCACCGGCCACGACAGCCAGTTCTTCTACCTGTACGTGCTGGCCATCGTCTGGGCGGCGCTGGCCGCGGGGCGGCAGACGGCGCTGCGGGTGACGGCGCTGGCCGTCGCCCTGTACGCGCTGGCGCTGTGGTCGCGGCGGGAGCTGTCGTGGGACAGCCGGATGCTGTACGACCTGTTCTTCAAGGTCGGCCTGCTGTCGCTGACCGCGCTGTGGGCCGGGCTGATCGCCGGCCAGCAGAAGATCTGGGCCAGCCGGACCGCGGAGCTGTCGTCAAAGGCCGACGAGTGGAGCCGGGCGGCCTCCTACAACCAGACGGCAGCCCTGTTCGGGATCGGCGCGATGATGTCGTCGTCGACCAGCGTCGAGGAGACCCTCAACCTGACCCTGGACGCGGTGTCAGACATCATCCATGCCGACCGCTGTTCGATCCTGCTGCTGGACCACCGCACCAACGAGCTGGTGCTGCGGGCGGCGCGGGGCTTCCGGGCGGGCGCGGTCGGCAAGCTGCGGCTGCGCAGCGACCAGGGCGTGGCCGGCGAGGTGCTGCGCACCGGGCTGCCCCTCAACATCCCGGACACGGACCAGGAGCCGTCGTTCGTGCCCTCGCCGCACGGCTACGACAAGATCCGTTCGATGCTGGTGATGCCGCTGGTGGTCAAGGAGAAACGGATCGGGGTGATCAACATCTCCGAGGTCAACGGGCCGCGCCGGTTCACCAACGAGGAGCTCAACGCCATCAAGCTGGTGGCGACCTACACCGCGGTGGCCCTGCAGAACGCCGGCATCCTCGAGGAGCGGGAGCGGGAGGCCATCACCGACGGCCTGACCGGGCTGTACAATTACCGCTATTTCCTGGAGCAGCTGGAGAAGGCCGCCGCCGCCGCGCGGCAGCACGGTTTGGTCCTGGCGCTGATCTGGATGGACCTCGACCACTTCAAGGAATACAACGACGCCTTCGGCCACCTCAAGGGCAGCGAGATCCTGAAGCGGCTGGGTTCGATCATCGACAACGCCACCGGCTCGCAGCAGAAGCTGATCTGCCGCTACGGCGGGGACGAGTTCGCCGTGATCCTGTTCGGGGCCGGCCGCGACCAGGCCCTGGAGGCGGCCGAGCGGATCCGGCTGGGGATCCTCCGCACCGAGTTCGCCGAGCGGCGGCCCGGCGGCCAGCAGCTGTCGGCCAGCCTGGGCGTGGCCTGGTTCCCGCAGGACGCGGCCGACCCGCGCACCCTGATCGAGCGGGCCGACCAGGCGATGTACCATGCCAAACAGCGCGGCAAGAACCGCACCGCATACTGGCAGCACGATACCATCAACATCAGGAGCGCATCATGAAATTGGCTGTGGTGGGCACCGGCTACGTGGGGTTGGTGACCGGGACCTGTTTCGCGGACATGGGCAACGACGTCTGCTGCGTCGACATCGACCAGCGCAAGATCGACGGCCTCAACAACGGCATCATCCCGATCTACGAGCCGGGGCTGGAGGAGATGGTGCGGCGCAACGCGGCGGCCGGACGGCTGCGATTCACCGCCGACCTGGCCGCGGCCCTGCCGAGCGCCCAGTTCGCGTTCATCGCGGTCGGCACGCCACCCGACGAGGACGGCTCCGCCGACCTGCGGCACGTGCTGGGCGTGGCCCGCGAGATCGGCCGCCTGGCCACCAAGCACCTGGTGGTGGTCAACAAGTCGACCGTGCCGGTGGGGACCGCGGCCCGGGTGCGGCGGGCGGTGCAGGCCGAGCTGACCAAGCGCCGGAAGGGCGGGGTGGCCTTCGACGTGGTGTCGAACCCGGAGTTCCTCAAGGAGGGCGACGCCATCGACGATTTCATGCGGCCCGACCGGATCGTGGTGGGCTGCGACAGCCCCCGCGCCGCCGGGCTGATGCGGCAGCTCTACGAGCCGTTCATCCGCAACGGCCACCCGCTGCTGGTGATGGACGTGGCCTCGGCCGAGCTGGCCAAGTACGCCGCCAACGCCATGCTGGCCACCCGCATCAGCTTCATCAACGAGCTGTCGCGGCTGTGCCAGGCCACCGGCGCCGATATCGACCAGGTGCGGCGCGGCATCGGCACCGACCGCCGCATCGGCATGCCCTTCCTCTACGCCGGGCTGGGCTACGGCGGCTCGTGCTTCCCCAAGGACGTCAAGGCGCTGGTGCAGATGTCGCGCCAGCACCGGCTGCGGCCGCTGATCCTCGACGCCGTGGAGGCCGTCAACCAGGAGCAGCGCCGGCTGTTCGTCGCGGCGATCCTCGGCCATTTCAACGGCAACGTCCGCGGCAGGACGTTCGCGGTGTGGGGGCTGTCGTTCAAGCCGCAGACCGACGACATGCGCGAGGCCCCGGCCATCGACATCATCAACGCGCTGCGCACGAAGGGGGCCACGTTCGCCGCGCACGACCCGGTGGCGATCGACACGGCGCGGCAGGCGCTGGGCACCAGGGCCATCCGCTACGTCCCGGGCGCCTACGACGCGCTGGCCGGCGCCGACGCGCTGCTGCTGCTGACCGAGTGGCACCAGTTCCGCGAGCCCGACTTCGGCAGGATGAAGCGGCTGCTGAAGCGGCCGGTGATCTTCGACGGCCGCAACCAGTACGACCCGGCCCAGCTGCGGCAGCTGGGGTTCAGCTACCACTGCATCGGGCGGTCCTGAGATGGCGGCGCGGATGCGGGTGCTGGTGGCCGGCGGCGCCGGCTTCATCGGGTCGCACCTCTGCGACCGGCTGCTGGCCGACGGCCACCGGGTGATCGCCGTCGACAGCCTGGTCACCGGGCGGATGGGCAATATCGCGCACCTCCGGCGCGAGCGCCGGTTCCGGTTCGTGCGCCGCGACATCACGGCGCCGCTGGTGCTGGCCGGGCGGATCGACTGGATCTTCAACCTGGCCTCGCCGGCCAGCCCGGTCGATTTCCCGCGGATCCCGGTGCAGATCCTGCTGACGGGCTCGGTCGGCTCGCGCACCCTGCTGGAGCTGGCCCGCCGCAAACGGGCCCGCTACCTGCTGGCATCGACCTCCGAGGTCTACGGCGACCCGCTGGTGCACCCCCAGCCCGAGAGCTACTGGGGCAACGTCAATCCCATCGGCCCGCGCGGCTGCTACGACGAGGCCAAGCGATTCGCCGAGGCCATCGCCATGGCGTACCGCCGGGCGCGCGGCGTGGACACCCGCATCGTCCGGATCTTCAACACCTACGGCCCGCGGATGCGGCTCAACGACGGCCGGGTGGTGCCGGCGCTGGTCGACCAGGCGCTGCATGGCCGGCCGCTGACCGTGTTCGGCGACGGCAGCCAGACCCGCAGCTTCTGCTACGTCTCGGACCTGGTCGACGGCATCTGCCGCCTGATGCGGTCAAACCAGCAGGACCCGGTCAATATCGGCAACCCCCACGAGATGACCATCCTGGCGTTCGCCAACACCATCCGCCGCCTCACCGGCACGAGGTCGCGGATCGCGTTCAAGCCGCTGCCGGTCGATGACCCCAAGCAGCGCCGGCCCGACATCGCCCGGGCCAGGCGGACCCTGGGATGGGAGCCGCGGATCGGCTTCGAACAGGGCATCCGCCAGACCATCGACTGGTTCGCTGCCCATCGCGGGCGGACGAGGCGCTAGCGCGCGGGGCCGGCAGTGGGGAGGAGAACGGCGCTGGCGCTGTTGCTGCTGATCTGCGGCGCGGCGCTGGGGTTGAGGATCTGGGGGATCAGGTGGGGCGTGCCCCAGGCGCCCTACTGGGACGCCTATCATCCCGACGAACGGGTGGGCTTCCGGGTCGCCTACCGGATCTCCTACGAGCAGCAGGACCTCAATCCCCATTACTTCATCAACCCCAGCTGGCATTACTACACGCTGGCCCTCGCATGCCGCGTGGGCAGCTGGCTGAAGCTGGTGCCCTCGATCGCGCAGATCGGCGAGGGCCAAGCCCGCCTGGAGGACATCACCGACATCTGGGTGCTGGGCCGGATGATCAGCGTGCTGCTGGGCACTTTGGCGGTCGTGCTGATCTATCTGGCCGCGTTGCGGGCGACCGGCAGCCGCGTCTGGGGATTGGCGGCCGCCGGCATGACGGCCTGCAGCCCGGTGCTGGCGGTGCAGTCCCACTTCATCACCGTGGACGGACCGGCCGTGTTCTGGCTGCTGCTGGCGTTCGTTCTACTGCAGTCGGCGTTCGACAAACCGGGGATCGGCCGCGCCCTGCTGGCCGGCGCGGCCGGGGGACTGGCCGCCGCCACCAAGTACTCGGCCGTGGCGATCGCGCTGCCGGCCATGGTCGCTTTCGGCCATCTGATCGCGCGGAGCGGCGGCGCCAGGGCCGCGGGCCTGAAAAGCGCCGCCGCCTACGCGGCCGGGATGGCTGGCGGGTTCGTGCTGGGGTGCCCTTACTCGGTGCTGGCCTGGGGCGAGTTCAGGGCGGGCCTGGCGCAGATGGCCGGATACACTGATTTCGTGACCGACTTCGCCTATCCCTGGCTGACCGGCCTGCGCCTGGCCCTGGGGTGGCCGCTGTGGCTGATGTTCCTGGCCTCGCTGGCCGTCAGCCTGATCAAGCCCACGATCAGGGAGGCGATGGCGCTGTCGCTGGTCGGCGGTTTCGGCCTGGTGCTGGGGTACAAGGCCTCGCCCTATTACCGGCACCTGCTGCTGGCGCTGCCGTTCGCCTTCCTGATGATGGCCAGTGCCGCGGCCAGACTGGCCGGCTGGCTGGCGGGAACGAGGTGGCGGCCGCTGCTGATCGCCTGGTCGGCCTGCCTGGCGCTGGGCACGGCCTATGCCCTGGCCAACAGCGTCGGCTGGGTGGGGCTGATGGCCGGCCGCGACACCCGCGACGAGGCGGCCGATTACATCCGGCGGCAGTATCCGGAGGGCTCGGCCATCGCCGTCCCCAGCATCTACGATTTCTACTGCCCCGATCTCCAGGGCTACCGCGTGCTGCGGCTGCAGTACGACCCCGGCCGGCTGGAGCAGAACATGCCCCGGACCATCGTGGCGACCGACTACGAGCGGGAGGGACTGATCTTCTGCAAGGGCTCCCCGGACGACGCCCGGCGCTTGTTCGACCGCATCGAGCGGGCCTATGTCCCGGTCAAGACATTCAAACATGCCCCGCGCTGCTGCGGGCTGACATTCACGGGCTACCCGGTGACCGACTGGCGGTACGCGTATCCCCAGATAACAATCTACGAGAAGTCCTGCCGATGAAACTTTCCGTGATCATGCCGGTCTACAACGAGCGGGCCACCATCGAGCGGATCATCGCCCGGGTGCAGGCCGTGCCGGTCGACAAGGAGCTGGTGATCGTCGACGACCGTTCGACCGACGGCACCCGCGACATCCTGAAGGCCTACGAGGGCCGGCCCGGGATCCGGGTCTGCTACCACGAGCGCAACCGCGGCAAGGGCGCCGGCATCCGCACCGGCATCGCCCAGTGCGCGGGCGACATCGTCATCATCCAGGACGCCGACCTGGAGTACTCGCCCGAGGAGTACCCCCGGCTGATCGAGCCGATCGTGCGGGGCGCGGCCGACGTGGTCTACGGCTCGCGGTTCTACGGCACGCACCGGGTGTTCATGGTCTGGCACTACGTGGGCAACAAGCTGGTGACCGCGCTGACCAACGTGCTGTACAACACCATGCTGACGGACATGGAGACCTGCTACAAGGTGTTCCGGGCCGATGTGATCAAGGACATGCAGTTGCGATCGAACCGCTTCGACATCGAGCCCGAGATCACGGCCAAGGTCTTCAAGAACCGCCGGCTGCGGGTCTACGAGATGCCGATCACCTACGACGGCCGGGATTACGACGAGGGCAAGAAGATCCATTGGTACGACGCCCTGCCGGCGATCTGGACCCTGATCAAATACCGGTTCATCGACTGACAGCCGCTCCATGAGCAGACGCGCCCGACATCACGGCACGCCGGCCGAGCCCCCGCCCCGCAGCATCGCGCTGGCGGCGTGGCTGGAACGGCACTGGTGCTGGGTGCTGGCCGCCCTGGTGCTGCTGTACGCGGCGTTCGCGGCGCTGGCCTTCGACCCCAAGCCGTTCGTGGGCGGCGACAACGCGGTCTACGCGGCGCTGGCGCGCTCCCTGGCCGGCGGCCGCGGCCTGGCCGAGCTCTGGACGCCCCAGGCCCGGCCCCACACCCAGTACCCGTTCGGGTTCCCGCTGCTGCTGTCGCCGATCGCCCTGCTGGGCCTGGGCTACCCCTGGTTCAAGCTGGTCCCGCTGCTGTGCGGCGGCGCCGCGGTGCTGCTGTTCCCGGCGCTGCTGAAGGGACGGGCGCCGCTGGCGATCGCGCTGCCGGCCCTGCTGCTGGCGCTCAACCCGGTGCTGATCGACTATTCGCACTGGGTGCTGTCGGAGCTGCCGTTCATGGCCTGCACGCTGCTGGCGCTGCTGTTGCTGCAGCGCTGGGAGCGCGGCGGCGGCGCGGGCTGGTTCGCGGCGGCCGTCGCCGCGGCGGTGTTCGCCAACTACATCCGCAGCGCGGGCATCGCGCTGTTCGCCGGGATCTTCATCTACCTGCTGGTCAAACGGAGATTCCGCTGGGCGTTGATGTTCCTGGCCGCCTGCATCGCGCTGACCCTGCCCTGGGCGCTGCGCAACAGCCACTACGGCACCTCGGGCGGGTACCTCGACCAGCTGCTGATGAAGGACCCCTACCAGCCCGGGCTGGGGCGGATGACCGGCGGCGAGATGCTGGCCCGCCTGTGGCAGAACCTGGGCCTCTACGGGGCACACATCGTGCCGCGGCTGCTGTTCCCGGCGCTCGACGGCTGGGGACTGGGCGGGGCCGACTGGCTGTTCGCGGTCCTGGTGTCGCTGCCGGCGCTGGCCGGGCTGGTGCTGCGGCTGGCGCGGTCGCCGCAGGCCCTCGACTGGTACGCCGCCTGCTATCTGGGCATGGCGCTGCTGTGGCCGGCGGCCTGGACCGACGTCCGGTTCATCCTGCCGCTGCTGCCGTTCCTGCTGCTGTACCTGCTGTCGGCCTACGGCGCGGCGTTAACGCGGCTGGCCCCGCGCGGCCGGGCCGGGCTGCTGGTGCCGCTGGCGCTGCTGCTGGCCGCGGCCACCGTCGCGCCGTCCGCCGCGGGCTGGGGCGACACCCAATACATGCAGTCATCCTACCGCAATGGCGACCCCCTGGCGGGCTATGACCCCGCCTGGCGCAGCTTCTTCGAGGCGGCGCGCTGGGTGGGGCAGCATACGCCGCCGCAGGCGGTGGTGGTGTCGCGCAAGCCGCCGCTGTTCTTTCTCGAGAGCGAACGCAAATCGTTCTGCTACCCGTTCACGGCCGACGCCGATTCGGTGCGGGCGGCGGTGCTGCGGGCCGACTACGTGATGGTCGAGCCGGTCTTCGGCGGGACCG
>DATJQG010000282.1:0-6690 GCA_035506015.1 Candidatus Edwardsiibacteriota bacterium | reverse complement strand
CGTATTGGGGACGAACGTGTAGTTCCCAGTGGTGCTGTCCGTCGCCTTGAGGTACCAGTGCATGGTGACCGGGGTCACCACCGGCACGTTCTGCTGCGGGATGGTGTAGTAGTACCTGGTGGGATCGGCCGCGCCGACGCTGTCGCGCGGGTACGCCATCAGCCCCGAGCCGTTGTCGAGCCAGAGCGAGTCGTTGACCACCGGCCCCTCGGACCGGTAATTGACCCACACCGGGAACGGCCCGTTCTGGCCGGTATTGGCGATGGTGTTGTTGTTGCTGGGCTTGGGGTCGGTGAAGGTGAAATGGCAGATGGTGTCCCGACGCAACGGATAGCTGGCGGTGTTGCCCATGGTGTCGGCGGCCGCCAGGTACCAGAACACCTTGATCGGCGTCTGGGAGCCGCCCGGGTAGCGCGGGATGGCGTAGTAGTAGCGCCCGTCCGCCCCGACGCTGTCGCGGGCATAATTGCTGCCACCCTGCATGTCGCTGTAAATGTAGTCGTTCGCCACCGAGTCCCCGTACGCGGTAGCCAGGTTGGTGCTGACGACGTACGGCCCGTTGAAGAAGGTGTCGCGCAGCGTCGTGGTGTTGGCGTAGTGCGGCGAGTACACGGTATTGATGAAGCTGAAATACCCCGTGGCCGGGCTGTAGGTCTCGTCGTAGCCCGTGTTCCGCGCCCAAATGGCGTAACCGACCTTGACCGGCGTCTCCAGACCCATCGGGATGGCCGGGACGTGGAAGTACATGGTGTCGCCGTGCACGGAATCCGGCGGCAGGACCGACCCCCAGGTAGACGGCGGGTCGTTGGGCGCCGGGTTGTAGCTGTAGTAGAGTAGCGTGTCGCTGAGCGGGAAGGTGATGTCCCCCCTGATCACGGCGGAGATCACGTACGGACCGGCGAACGAGGTGTCGTGCCAGACCGTGGTGCGGGTGATGCTGGGCGGCGTGGCGAAGGCGGCGGCCGCCACGGCCGCGGCGATCAGCGAGAATAATAGCTTCTTCATTGTGCGCTCCCTCCTATTTCACCAGCATCAGACGTTTGGTTTGGGTGAAGCTCCCGCCCCCGGCGCCGGCGGCATCCAGCCGGTAGAGATAGACGCCGTTGGTCAGCCGCGCCCCGTTGTCGCCCCGGCCGTCCCAGGCGACGCGGTGGTACCCGGCCGCGAAGCTGCCGCTGGCCAGGGTGCGGACCCGCTGTCCGGCGACGTTGTAGAGCTCCAGGCGCACCGTGCCGGGCTGCGGCAGCGCGAACTGGATCAGGCAGCGGTCGCCGACCGGGTTGGGCTGGCTCTGGGCCAGCGCGTAGTGCCGCGGCAGGTCCGACGACGGCCAGCCTTCCGACCCCATCTTGGACCAGGGCTGCGGCTGCAGGTAGACCCACGGCGCGCGGCCGCTGTAATTGCCGGGACTGCTGGTATCGAACGCGCAGACCGTGTACCAGTAGACGGCGCCGGCCTGGATGGCGGTGTCGGCGAAGGTGGTCTCCGGGGCGGCGACGGTGCCGATCTTGACCCACACCGGCAGCCCCGTCTGCAGCGCCCGGTAGACCTCGTAGCCGCCCAAATCGGGCTCGCTGTTGGCGCGCCAGCGGCAGAGCACGCTGTCGTAGCTCTGGACAGCGGTCAGGCCGGTCGGCACCGCCGGCGGGAGCATGTCCGCGGACCGGCCAGTCAGCCAGCCCAGGGTGCGGGCCAGCAGGGTGTCGCGGCGGTCCGGCGAATTGATGGCCTCGAACGGGAACGAGGTGTACACGAACTTGTACCCGCTGGCCGTGCCGTCCCAGTAGCGCAGCCCGCAGCAGGAGGAGTCGTCGTTCTTCATGAAGCTGGTCCAGTGCGGCAGCGCCGTGCTGTCCGGGACCAGCGAGTAGGCGTACCAGGGCGCGGTCCAGAACACGTAGTCGCCGTTGAGCCGGTCGTAGTTGAGGGCCTCGGCGAACCCGTCGCCGATGGCGTCGCCCGACGCGCCGGTGATGCCGTTGGTGCCGGGGTTGCCCCAGCCGCCGTTGGCCGAGAGGTGCAGGTAGTCGGTCCAGAGGTTGGGGTGCACGGTGGTGTCCGGGTTGGTCGACAGGTAGTACTGGCCGGAGATCCACAGCTTGCCGCCGCTGGACAGGTACGACAGCAGGCTGGCGACGTCGTTGGCGGCCAGCGGCGTGTAGCTGGCGCCCAGGTTCCAGACCACCGCCGGGAACTGCTCGAGGTAGCCGGGCAGGATCGGCTTGTTGGCGCCGATGGTGGCGATGCTGGCGCGGCAGCCGATGTCGGCCAGCGCCGCCTCGAAGTACTTGGTCCAGGAGTTCTCGCTGACGTCCACCGCGTTGGCGTCGTTGTCCACCAGCAGCACCGGGTTGGGGCCGGGCAGCGGATCCCGGGTCTTGCCGGTGATGATGAAGTCGTCGACGTACAGGCCCTCGGCCACGTTGAAGTCGCCGTCCGAGTTGAAGCCGACCCTGATCTTGACCACCTTGCCGACGTAGTTGTTGAGGTTCAGCGCCGCGTTCACCGACTGCAGGCTCCAGGTGGCGCTGCTGTCGATGTAGATGAACGTATTGATGCCGGTCCAGCTCTTGCCGCTGTCGGCGCTGATGTCGACCGTGTAGCTGTCGAAATAGGTGTTGGCGTCGCTGCCATTGTCCAGGATCTGGCTCCAGTGCATGAAATCGCACAGGCACGGCGTCGTGCGCTGGACCTCGCGCAGGTCGATGAAGGGCGAGACGATGGCGTCGGAGCAGCCCCATTCGTACTTCTTGGTGACCTCGTTGCCGCAGTACCAGGAGTTGCTGGAGCTGTTGAAGCGGTAGTTGGTCTTGTGCCAGTGGATCTTGGGCGTCTTCGAGCCCGCCGTCCAGCCGATGTTGCCGCTCTCCGCGTCGTCGAAGAAGTAATGGGCGCGGCCCCCGCCGCTGCTCAGGGTGTCGACCGCCACGTTGTCGATGTACCAGGCGCCGTGGTAGCCGCCGCTGTTCTCGTCGGATGTCAGCGGGTCGCTGCAGACCGCGAACCGCAGCTTGAGGTGCTGCCCCTTGAACGGGGTCAGGTCGAAGGCCGCCAGCATCCAGTTGTTGTTGGTCGCGCCCCACCCCGGCACCGGGAAGGTGTCCGGCACCATGCCGGTGTAGGTCCAGGCGTAGGATCGCCTCAGGTTGTAGCCGCTGGCGCCGTGGCCCTCCATGCGGACGGTGTCGGGATAAAGGATGGACCAGGTGGCGCCGCCGTCGGTGGAGCCCCACAGGTTGACGCAATCCCAGTCCGACCCGCCGCTGGGGGACTCGACGCTGTAATAATGCTCGAAATTGAGCTGCACCGAGTCGCTGGTGATGGCCGACAGGTCGATGTCGGGCGAATAGAGCATCTGCACCCAGCCGTTGCCGTACCCCGGTGGCGTGGCCCAGCCGTTGGTGTCGGTGGCCGTGCCGCACCACCAGTGGTGCCCGGAATAGGCCCCGACCGGACAGTAGGTGTCGATGTGCCAGTAGGGCTTCTGCACCGCCATGTCCATGGTGTCCCAGCCCATGGTGTCGGTCTCGAAGTTGTCGAAGAACAGCGTATCGACCGCCGCCTTCGCGTGCGCCGGCCGCGGCATGGCCTTCTGCGGGTGCCGCGGGCGCGCCACGGCCAGCGCCCCGCCGGCGCAACAGGCCACCAGGGCCGCGATGACGATAAATCGTTTCATGATCGCTCCTTGCAAAGTGATGGGTTCAATAAAATATTGTATCCTGCTTGCCACTTTTTGTCAATATGATATTTACGATTGTCGACCGGGTTTTGCGCTGCCGGATCGCCGGGTCCGGGCATGAAGATATCCCGCCGCCCGGTTGCAGCCGGGCGGCGTCAGATATCAACCGTTCGGCGCCGTGCTACCGGACCAGCGTCAGCCGCCGGTTGGAACGGAAGTCGCCCGATGACAGCCGGTAGAAGTAGATGCCATTGGCCACGGGCCTCCCGCCGTCGTCCCGTCCGTCCCACTTCACGGCGTACCGCGCGGGCTGCTGGTAGCCGTCGACCAGGGTCCTGACGGCCTGACCCAACACGTTGTACAACCGCAGGCTGGTCCGGCCCGGCGCCTTCAAGGCGTAGTTGATCATTGTCCCTCCCGCCCCCATCGGGTTGGGGGAATTCTGGGCCAGCGCGTAGGCCGGCGGCGCCGGTCGCGGGCCGTCCAGCGATACGCCCAGGACCTCGTCGCTGCCTGTCGCCACGCCGAAGCCGGCCGCGCCGCTGTAATTGACGGGTATCACCGTGTAGTAATGCGGCGCTTTGCCGCCCTTGGCGCCGTTGTCCATGAAGCTGTCGACCGTGGCCACCGCGCTGCCCGACCGCGAGCTCTGGACGAAACCGATGGAGTCGGCGGCCGGATCGGGCGCGTTGGTATCGTCGCGGCGGAAGATGATGTAGCCCTGCACCTTTTGGGTGTCGGCGTCGTGCTTCCAGAACTTGACCTTGTTGACCGTGGCGCTCATCGCCGACGCCTTGACGCTGTCGCAGGGCGTCGGCACGAAGAAGTCCGTGGCCAGGATCTTGTAGATCTTGCCCTCGTCCATCGACGCGCAATACAGGTAGTGGATGGTGCCGCGGTGGTACGGCACGTAGGCCGCGCTGCCCACCGGCGCGTAGGGCGTGCCGGCGGCGTCGGTGGCCTCGTGGGCGATGCCGTAGGTGCCGTAGCTGCCGAACGAGGACGGGCCGGGCATCACCATCGTCACCCTGCCGTTGCGGGCATCGCGCTTGATCAGCAGGTTCAGCCAGACCGACGAGGTCAACAGGTCCGACCCTGTGTACTCCAGGGCCCTCCCGTTCCACCAGCTGTAGCCGTTGCCGGGATAGGACTGGGCGCCCCAGGCCGAGTCCTGGAAGCCGTAGCGGTAGGCGATGGTCGAGGTGCCGGTCGCCACCTTGCGCATCACGTACAGCGACTCGGCGCCGCTGCCGGCGGCGGCGGCGTCGAAGTAGTTCTGCCAGTAGCCCCACAGCGAGTCGCCGGGGATGCCGGCCGAGCCGCCCACCGTGTCGACCACCGACGGCCCCAGGGCCACGCCGCGCACCCGCTTCATCGGCGTGCCGCCCCAGCTGACGTTGGGGAACCTGAATTTCTTGAGCACCGTCGGGGTGGGCGTGGCGCGGGTGACGTTGAAGCAGGAGTCCTGCACCGAGTACCACAGGTTGCCGCTGTTGTCGACGTCGATGCCGCCGACGTACTTGTTGGCGTCGTAGGCCGTCCCGCGGTTGGGCAGCGAGCTGATGGTGTCGCCGCCCACGCCGCCCACCAGCGGGTTGTTGGCGGTGGTCTTCTTGACCTTGTAGATCCTGGTGTACCAGGTGGCATGGTTGATGTCGGCGTTGGCCACGTACAGGGTGTCCTGGTAGACCGCCAGGTCGCTGGGCTGGAGCCGGTAGCCGTAGTTCGCCGCGCCGACGTCGATGTTGGCGAAGTCGTAGGTGAAGACGATCTGGTAGGGGCTGACCCGCAGCGTGAAGTAGCTGGTGTCGGTCACCGCCGGCGACGTGCTGGTGAACTTGACGCCGAACAGGATGTCGGTCAGGCGCGGCGTGTACCTGCTGACCCACAGCACGAACGGTGCGCTGACGGCCTGGGCCCCGGCCCCGACGGCGCCGCCGCCCACGGTCTGCCAGACCGGCGGGGTGTAGACGTACTGGCTGCCCGACACGACGTAGAGCGAGCACCGGGCGCCCGCGGTGATGGCCGCCGTGCCGCCGTTGAGGAAGGCGATCTTCAGCGAGTCGGTCTCCCAGGGGTCCAGCAGTCCGTTGTTGTTGTTGACGGTGTGCGGCGTCGCCGGGTCCAGCACCGTCGCGGTCTGGAAGCTGATCAGCGGATTGGCCGAGGCCAGCCCGGTGCGCAGCACGTTGAAGGTCATCACCGGGCCCTCGCGCGACACGTCGTAGATCCAGGGGCCGGTGCGGGCCGCGGTGCTGGTATAGCTCTTGTTGATCCAGGAATTGGGGACCGACGTGGAGTCGATGCGGCTCTCGGTGTACCCGCCCGGGCTGACGTCATCGGCCGAGTAGCAGGCGTTGGCTGGCGACCGGGTGAAGATGCTGTCACCCGAGGAATACAGCGGGTTGGGGTCGAACCCCGGCTGCTCCACCCAGCTGTAGTAGTCGCGCACCGTGGGCGGGCCGTCGTTGAACCGGGTGCCGCCGCCCATCCGGGTGTCGAGGTGGCTGATGATCAGCCCGTCCTCGGGCAGTCCCATTTCGTAGGGCGGGGTGCGGCGCCGCAGCTCGACGAAGAACACTTGGCCCGAGTCGCGGAAGTTGTTGTTGCGCACCCGCCACAGCCGGATGCCGCTGGTGGGGTATCCCTGACGCGCCGCGCCGGCCGAGTCCAGGGCGCAGATGGTGTACTTGCCGTCGCCGTTCTTGGCGCTGGAAATGGAATCGGTCTGGGTCAGCCAGCCGGTGACGCCCGTGCCGATGGCGCCGTCGCAGTCGTAGCACAGGTGGCCGCCGACGAAGGACGGCTGGGCGCCGCTGGGGATGCCGTTCCAGGAGCCGTTGTCCATCAGGCTCCACTCGCCCCATGGCGTGCCAGAGTAGCCGTAGTCGTACAGGTCGGGGCCGCCGGTGGCCTGGTGGAACAGCTCGTGGCAGAACACGCCCAGCTGGGCGTTCTGCGGCACCGCGATGCACTTGGTAATATTACCCTCGCCGCTGGTCAGCGTAATA
>DATJQG010000281.1:0-11383 GCA_035506015.1 Candidatus Edwardsiibacteriota bacterium | reverse complement strand
TCCTGGATATGGCGGCGGTCGCCGCGCAGGTGCACGGTGATGCCGTTGGCCCCGGCGTTGACGGCGATCACCGCCGCCGCCACCGGGTCGGGCAGCAGCGCCCGCCGCGCCTGCCGCAGCGTTGCCACGTGATCGATATTGACGCCCAGTCGGATCGCTTCCATTCCAC
Source organism: Candidatus Edwardsiibacteriota bacterium (assembly GCA_035506015.1). Classification (GTDB taxonomy): domain Bacteria; phylum Edwardsbacteria; class AC1; order AC1; family EtOH8; genus DATJQG01. The sequence goes on along the minus strand of DATJQG010000281.1, from coordinate 11,214 downwards.
TTCCCCGCCCAACGCGCGACGGTGCGCCGTCCGTTGGGCGCCGTTTGCTGTTGGCGCCGGATCACCGTTCCCCAATGAGAAACCACGGACAGGAGCCTAGCAGACTTTTACTGCATCCGCTGAAGACCGTGGTTCACTATGTGGGGACGGCCTATTTGGCCTTGGCGATGATCGACCAGGGCACGAACACGCAATATCCCAGCACCAGCAGCACCGGCGCGGCCGTCATGGTCAGGAAACCATTGGTGCCGGCCCGGAACGGGTGGATGAAGGGGAATGCGCCGCCGAACGTCGGGCTGGTCAGGAACAGGAACCCCAGCAGGATCAAGCCGATGCCGGCCCCGAACAGCGCGTAATTCCTGCTGGTCAGGCCGATCGGGGTCTCGGGGGCGATCTGTTTCCGCTCTTCCCTGCCCTTGGCGGTCTTTTTATCTATTTTCCGTGCCATGCCTCCCTCGATGTACCGGTTTAAGGGGACAAGTATACTAAGTTTATCCGGTTTTGTCAAGCGAAATGGGGAACGCCCCGGCTCTACTTTTCCACCCTTAAATGCAAATCTTTCAACTGCTTATCGTCGACCTCCGACGGGCAGGACTCCATCAGGCCGGTGCCCGAGGTCGATTTGGGGAAGGCGATCACGTCGCGGATGCTCTCGCTGCCGGCCATCATCGCCACCATCCGGTCGATGCCCGGCGCGATCCCGCCGTGGGGCGGCGCCCCGTATTCGAAGGCCTCCAGCATGAAGCCGAATTTGGCCTTGGCCTCCTCGGGGGAAAGCCCGATCACCTTCATCACCCGTTCCTGGATGTCGCGCCGGTGGATACGGATCGAGCCGGAGGCCAGTTCCACGCCGTTGGCCACCAGGTCGTACAGCTGGCCCAGCACCTTGCCCGGGTCGCTTTCCAGGTACTGCAGGTGCTCCTCCTTGGGCATGCTGAAGATGTGGTGCTTGGCGTCCCAGCGTTTTTCTTCTTCATTATACTCGTAGATCGGGAAGTCGTTGACCCAGGCGAAGGCGAACGTGCCCTTGGGGATGATGTTCAGCTTTTTGGCGCACTCGGCGCGCAGGGCGCCCAGGGCCGCGGCCACGACCGCCGGACGGTCCGCCACGAACAGCAGCAGGTCCCCCGGCTTCGCGGACATGGCCGCGATCAATTCCTTGCCCAAATCGCCCGCGAAGAACTTCGCGATCGGTCCTTCCAGGCCCGCGTCCGTGACCTTGGCCCAGGCCAGCCCCTTGGCGCCATGGACCTTCGCCAGCTCGGTCAATGCGTCGATCTCCTTGCGCGACCATCCGGCAGCGCCGGCGGCCCCGGCCGCGCCCGCCGCGCAGATGCCCTTGACCTCGCCCTTGGCTTCCAATGCCGACTTGAACACGGTGAAATCGGACTTCGCCGCCACCGCCGCGATGTCGGTCAGCTCCATGCCGTAGCGCAGGTCGGGCTTGTCGTTGCCGAAGCGCCGCATCGACTCGGCGTAGGAGATGCGCGGGAACGGGACTTTCAGTTCGATCCCAGCCGCTGCGCGGGAAGCTTGTTGCAGCATCCCTTCCGTCAGCGCGTAGACCTGCTCCTCTGTGGCGTAGGTCAGCTCGACGTCGATCTGGGTGAACTCGGGCTGGCGGTCGGCCCGCAGGTCCTCGTCGCGCAGGCAGCGCGCGATCTGGAAGTACTTGTCGAACCCGGCCACCATCAGGATCTGCTTGTAGATCTGCGGCGACTGCGGCAGCGCGTAGAACTTGCCCGGCTGGATGCGGGACGGCACCAGGTAGTCGCGGGCGCCCTCGGGCGTGCTGCGAGCGAACAGCGGCGTCTCGATCTCCAGGTAGCCGCGCTCGCTGAGGTAGTTGCGCACGGCCAGGATGAACTTGTGCCGCAGCTCGAAGTTCTTCGCCAGCACCGGGCGGCGCAGGTCCAGGTAGCGGTACTTGAGCCGCAGGTCCTCGTTGGCGGACGCCTGGTCGTCGATCATGAACGGCAGCGTGGCCGAACCGTTGAGGACTTTCAGTCCTTTCGCTAATATCTCGACATCACCCGTTGCCATCTGGGCGTTGGCCTGGCCCTGCGGCCGGGCGCGAACGGTGCCCTTGACCGCGATCACGAACTCGAACTTCAGTTCCTTGGCGCGCAGCTCCAGCTCCTTGTCCTGCGCGGGGTCGAACATCACCTGCGTGATGCCGTAGCGGTCGCGCAGGTTGACGAACAAAAAACCGCCGTGGTCGCGGGTACGGTGCACCCAGCCGCACAGGGTCACTTCGTGACCGATATCTTTTGCGCGCAGTTCACCACACGTATGGGTGCGCTGCCAGTCGCCGAGGTTTTCGAGGTTCATCCTTTATCCCTGTCCTTCTACGCTGATATATATGGAGTAAGTCCAATATGACCATGTGACCATGATAAAAGAAATAAAATACACTCCAATGAAAGCGACGACAATTCCCGGAATGCCATAGATGATTCGGACATCACTTAATGAAATAGCCAACACTAATGCGATTGTTTCCGCAATAATAACTGATGATAGACTCCAGAGATATGCACCGATCCTGCCAAGACCCAGGTTATATTTGTTTTTCACTAGTTGGATCACTACCCCATTGGCGATCCCGGCAAGAGAAGCGGCCCAAAACATATTATAGTGGGCATTGCGATAGATAATAACCGGCATAGCAAGTGCTGCTATGAAAATGACCGCATTGACAATAAAGAATGCCAGATAATAAATGGCCCTTCTGCTCTCGCCCATTCTTGTCATGTTGCCGCTTCGTCCCAGATCTCGTAGGCCTTGCGCAGGTGCGGGATGGTGATCGAGCCGCCGACCACCAAAGCGATGTTCATCGTCTCGTCGAACTCGGCCTGGCTGACGCCCAGCTTCTTGCACTGGATCACGTGGTAGGTGATGCAGTCGTTGCAGCGCAGCACGGCCGAGGCGCACAGGCCCAGCAGCTCCTTGGTCTTGGCCGGCAGCGCGCCGTCCTGGTAGGCCGCGGCGTCCAGGTTGAAGAACCGCTTGATGCCGAGGTTTTCCGAACGCAGGATCCTATCGTTCATCTTGGAACGGTAGGCATTGAATTCGTGGATATGCTCGCTCATGCTCTTTCGCTCGATCGATTGTCATTCCCGCGCAGGCGGGAATCCATGGAATCCTGCTTTCGCAGGAATGACACCTGATGCGGTCACCCGGGACAGGAGCACTCGCAGTAGGCCTTGATGTTGTCGGCCAGCTCGGCGAACGGGACCTCCTGCTGCTGGTGCGTGTCCATGTCCTTGAGCATGCCCTTGCCCTTGGCCAGCTCGTCCTCGCCGATCACCAGCACGTAGCGCGCGTTGAGCTTGTTGGCCTCGCGCAGCTGGGCCTTGAGGCTGCGGCCCAGCAGGTCCTGCTCGCAGGAATAGTTCTTGGCCCGGAACCCGGCGGCCAGCTCGACCGCCTTGGCGACGGCCGGCCCGCCCAGCGTGGCGATGAAGATGTCCAGCCGCGGCGCGGCCGGCAGCGCCACGCCCTGGTTCCTGAGCGCCAGCAGCCAGCGCTCCAGCCCCGCGCCGAAACCCACGCCCGGCGAGGGATCGCCGCCCAGCTCCTCGACCAGCCCGTCGTAGCGGCCGCCGCCGCCCAGCGCGTCCTGCGCGCCCAGGTGCTCGGAGACGACCTCGAACGCCGTGCGGGTGTAGTAGTCCAGCCCGCGCACCAGCAGCTTGTCCAAGGTGAAGGGGATGGCCAGCGAGCCCAGCAGCGCCTTGACCTGCCCGAAGTGCTCGGCGCAGGCCGGGCACAGGCTGTCGAACGAGGCTGGCGCGTCCTGCACCTTGTCGTGGTCAACCTTGCAGTCCAGGATCCGCAGCGGGTTCCTGGCATAGCGGTCCTTGCAGTTGTCGCACAGTTCGCCCAGCCTGGGCCTGAAATGCTCGACCAGTTTCTCGCGGTACGCCGGCCGGCAGGCCGGGCAGCCCACGGAATTGAGCCGCAGCTTCAGGCCCTGCAGGCCCAGCCGCTGCAGCGTGGTATACAGGATCGTGATCACCTCGACGTCGGCCACCGGGCTGGCGCTGCCGACGATCTCCACGCCGAACTGGGTGTGCTGGCGCAGCCGCCCGGCCTGGGGCCGCTCGTAGCGGAACATCGGGGCCAGGTAGTAGGCCTTGACGCAGGGCGACTCCTTGAGCGCGTTGTGCTCGACCAGCGCCCGGATCAGCGGCGGCGTGCCCTCGGGCCGCAGCGTCAGCGAGCGCTGGCCCTTGTCGGTGAAGGTGTACATCTCCTTCTGGACGATGTCGGTGGCCTCGCCCGTGCCCTTGACGAACAGCGCGGTGTCCTCGAACACCGGCGTGCGCACCTCGCGGAAGCCGTAGCTCCGCGCCTGGCCGCGGATCACCGCCTCCAGGTGCTGCCAGGCCGCCGACTCGGCCGGCATCACGTCATACGTGCCCTTGATCGCCTGGTACTTGCTCATGGTCGTTTCCCTTGAACAGCGCCTGTCCCAGCCCCAGCCCCGCCAGGGCGCCGAACAGGTCGGTGATGAACTCGTGGTAGGAGCTGTGCCGCCCCGGCACCGCGGCCTTGTAGAGCTCGTTGATGGCGGCCATCGCCACCGACGCCGCGGCCACCAGCAGCCAGCCCCGCCCGTTGCCCAGGCCCTGCCGCCGCAGCGAGCGGTAGCACAGCAGGCCGAACACCGCGAACTCGCTCAGGTGGTAGACGGCGTCCCAGCCGTCGAGGAAATGCGGCGCCTGCAGGTTGTGGATCGACGCGGCGGCCAGCATCACGGCCGCCCACAGCAGCAGCGGCCACCAGGCCCTGGCGAACTTCATTTGGCCTCGGACCGCTCGGCCTGCGACAGCACGGCCATCGCCGCGGCGGCGTCGGGGGCCTGCAGCAGCTGCTCGCGGATGCCCTCGCGGTTGAGGATCCGCGACACCAGGGCCAGGGCCCGCACGTGGTCGGCCACGATGTTGTTGGGCGTGGCGATGAAGAAATAGATCTGCACCGGCAGCCCGTCCAGCGAGCCGAAGTCGACCGGCGTGCGCGACACGCCGAACGAGGCCGCCATCCGCTTGACGCCCTTGGCCCGGCCGTGCGGGATGGCCACGCCCTTGCCGATGCCCGTGGACATCAGCCCCTCGCGCTCCAGCGCCGAGTCCAGCAGTTCCTTGGTGTTCTCGGCCAGGCCGGCCTTGGCCAGCTGCTCCACCAGCTCGGCGATGATCTCCTCCTTGGTGCGGCCGGCCAGCGGCAGTTTGACGCACTCCGGCGCCAGGATGTCCTCTATCCTCATCGCGTCCTCCCTCTCATTGGTTCCATCGTCAGCAGATCCTGGGCAGGGCCTCGCCCTCCAGCATCAGCAGGGGCCGGCGCGTGCCCAGCGGGGTCAGCAGCGCCACGCCCGGCGGCCCGGCCTCGATCTTCCCGATCAGCGCGGCGTCCCTGCCGTAGCTGTGCCGCCGCATCGCCCGCAGCACCGGCTCGGCCCGCCCGGCCTCGACCACGGCCACCAGCTTGCCCTCGTTGGCCGCGTACAGCGGGTCCAGCCCCAGCATTTCGCAGGCGCCGCGCACCTGCGGCCTGACCGGGACGGCCTGCTCCTCGATCCCGATCCGCACCCCCGACTGCAGGGCGATCTCGTTGAGCGCGGTGGCCAGCCCGCCCCGGGTGGGGTCGCGCAGCGCGCGGATGCCGCCGACCGCCAGCATCGCCGCCACCAGGCCGGCCAGCGGCGCGACGTCGCTGGCCAGGTCGCCGCTCAGCCCGAAGCCGTGCCGGGCGTTCATCACCGCCACGCTGTGGTCGCCGATGGTCCCGCTGACGATCACCGCATCGCCCGGTCTGGCGTTGGCGCCCGACACGGCCACGCCCGGCGGGATCAGGCCGATGCCCGAGGTGTTGACGAACAGGCCGTCGCATCCGCCCTTCTCCACCACCTTGGTGTCGCCGGTGACGATGTCGACCTCCGCTTCCCGCGCTGCGGCGGCCATCGAGTCGACGATCCGCTCCAGTCGATCGAGGGCGAAGCCCTCCTCGATGATGAAGCCGGCGGAAAGGTGCAGCGGCACCGCGCCCTTCATCGCCAGGTCGTTGACCGTGCCGCAGACCGCGAGTTTCCCGATGTCCCCGCCTGGGAAGAACAGCGGCTTGATCACATAGGAATCCGTGGTATATGCCATTCTGAATTCAGAATTTTGAATTCCGAATTCAGCGGCATCATCGCCCTGTGCCAGGATCGGGTTCGCGAAACGCTTCCTGAATATCCCCTCGATCAGCTCGTGCGATAGCCGCCCGCCCGAGCCGTGCGCCAGCGTCATACTATCCTTGCCATTCCCCATTGCCCGCTCCCCATTCCCCTGGTTAGGCGGTGACGCCGTACTTGAACCACGCCGCGCAGGCGCCCTCGCTGGAGACCATGCACGGGCCGACCGGATCGGACGGGGTGCAGGTTTTCCCGAAATGGCCGCACTGATCGGGCTGGATCAACCCCATCATCACCTGGCCGCAGCGGCAACCGTCGGGTTCGGATGCGGGCGCTGCCGCGATGTCGAACAGGCGCGCGGCGTCGAACCGGGCGAATGCCGGCCTGAAGCCCAGGCCCGACCGCGGGATGGTGCCGATGGCCCGCCACATGGCGTCCACCGGTTGGAACACCTGTTCCAGGATCTTCAGCGCATCGGGGTTGCCCTGCTCGGGAACGCTGCGCGAATACTCGTTCTGCACGGAGGCCCCGGCCGCGCCGGCCCGCTGTTCCAGCAGCAGCGCGATGGCCTCCAGGATGTCCAGCGGCTCGAAGCCCGCGATCACGCAGGGCACCCCGTGCTGCTCGGCGATGAAGCGGTAGGGCCGCGACCCGATGATCGCCGAGACGTGGCCCGGCAGCAGGAACCCGTCGATGCCGACGCGGCCGCCGGACAGGATCGCCTCCAGCGCCGGCGGCACCAGCTTGAAGGCCGGGTAGACCGAGAAGTTGCCGACGCCCCGGTCGCGCGCCTCGATCACGGTGGCCGCGATGGTCGGCGAGGTGGTCTCGAACCCCACGCCGGCGAACACCACCTGCTTGGCGGGCTGCTCGACGGCGATCCGCAGCGCGTCCAGGGCCGAGTAGACGACCCGGACGTCGGCGCCGGCGGCGCGGGCCGCGGCCAGGCTGCCGGCCGATCCCGGCACCCGCACCATGTCGCCGAAGGTCGCCAGCACCACGCCCGGCTGCCGGGCGATGGCGATCATCCGGTCGATGTCGCCCAGCGACGTCACGCACACCGGGCAGCCCGGCCCCGACAGCAGCCTCACGGCTTTCGGGATCAGCCCGCGGATGCCGAACTGCGAGATGGCCATGGTATGCGTGCCGCACACCTCCATCAGGGAGGCGGGCGCCGTGGCCAACGCGGCGATCCGGGCCACCAGCTTGCGGGCCAGCGCCGGGTCGCGGTATTTTTCGAGGTCGAGCCCGCTCACGGCGTCAGGTGACGGTGATCCCGGTCTGTTCCAGCAACCGGTAGGTCTCCTCGGCCTCGGCCGGATCGATCCGCTGGATGGCGAACCCGGCGTGCAGCAGCACGAAATCGCCCACTTGGGCGCCGGGCAGCAGCGCCAGGCCGATCCGCTTCTTCAGCCCGCGGATGTCGACGTCCGCCCTGCCGTCGGTGATGCTTTCTATCTTCGCTGGTATCGCCAGGCACATATGCTCATCGTCCCATCATGATTTGGCCGAGGCAGATGCCGCCGTCGTTGGCCGGCACCTGTCGGTTGACCAGCACCGTGAACCCCCGCGCCGAGAGCCCGGCCATCAGCGTTTCCAGCAGCAGCCTGTTCTGGAACACGCCGCCCGACAGCGCCACGGTCCCGATGCCCGTCCGTAAACGCAGATTATCGCACATCGTGATGGCAAAGTCAACCAAAGTGTTCTGGAACCTGGCCGCGCAGGTCCCGACCGCCACGCCCCGCTCCCGGTCGGCGACCAACTGCCGCCACAATTCGCCCACCCGGACCACTCCGTCCTCGATGGTATATGGATACCGATCGGTGACCGACCTGTCGCAGCGCTGTTCCAGCGCGATGGCGGCCTGGGCCTCGAAGCTGATGCGGCCGCACACGCCCAGCAGCGCGCTGGCCGCGTCGAACAGCCGGCCCACGCTCGAGGTCATCACGGTGTTGACCCGTTGTCCCACTTGGGTCGCGATGACGCCCAATTCCTGCCGGAGATCGTCGGCGAACAGGGCCGCTGGCATCTCACCCGTCAACTCCCGGCTGTAGGCCGCGGCGATGCGGTAGGGCCGCTTGATCGAGGCCTCGCCGCCGGGCAGGGGCAGGTATTCCAGGTGCCCCGCCCGTTCCAGTCCATGGTTGTCGCAGATGAAGAACTCGCCGCCCCAGATGGCGCCGTCGTCGCCGTAGCCCGTGCCGTCGAAGGCGACGCCGATCGCCGGGCCGGCGCAGCCGTTGTCGGCCAGGACGCTCAGGACGTGGGCGCGGTGGTGCTGCAGCGCGCGTAGCTCGACGCCCTGTTGCGCTTTGGCCCAGCGCGTGGTCAGGTAATCGGGATGGAGGTCGTGCACCACGACCTGAGGCTTGATGTCGAACCATCGGCCGTACTTGCCGGCCATCTCCTCGAAGAACGCCATGGTGCGGTCGTTGTCGGCCTCGCCGATGTACTGGCTGACGTAGGCCCGGTCGCCCGACGCCAGCGCGAAGCAGTTTTTCATCTGTCCGCCCACGGCCAGGGTCGGCCGCACCGCATACGGCAGCGCTACCGGGTTGGGGGCGTAGCCCCGGGAATGGCGCACGATCTGGACGGCTTCGCCGTTGCCTTGCCGTTGCGGGCCAGCCCGGCCCACAATCATCACGATCGAGTCGTCGTTGCGGTTGACGATGCCGCGGTCGTGCACCAGGAAATGGTCCGCGATGCCCTGCAGCTCGGCGAACGCCTGATCGTTGTCCGCGAGCACCGGCTGGTCCTGGACGTTGCCCGAGGTCATCACCAGCGCCTGGAAGCCAGGCCGCAGCTTCTTCAGTTCGTTGAACAGCAGATGATGGAGCGGAGCGTAGGCCAGCATCACGCCCAGGGATCTGTTGTCCGGGGCCACGGCCGTGGCCAGCGCCTCGCCCTTCTTCCTGAGCAGCACGATCGGCGCCTGCGGCGACCGCAGCAGCCCGGCCTCGGCGGCGCCGACCTCGCACAACGCCCGGGCGTCGTCGACCGACGCGCACATCACCGCCAGCGGCTTGTCCGGGCGGTGCTTGCGCTGCCGCAGCAGCGCGACGGCCCCGCCGTCGTGCGCGTCGCATGCCAGGTGGAAGCCGCCGATGCCCTTGACCGCCACGATCGCGCCCTGCAGCAGCAGCTCCGCGGCTTGCGTGATGGCCTGGTCAGCCGATCCTAAGATGGTGCCCTGGGCGTCGCGCAGCGTGACCTGCGGCCCGCACTTCGGGCAGGCGTTGGGTTGGGCGTGGAACCTGCGGTCGCCGGGATCGTCGTACTCGCGCCGGCATTCCGGGCACATGGCGAAGCGCTTCATCGAGGTTTTTGGCCGGTCGTACGGCGTGCCCTCGATGATCGAGAAACGCGGGCCGCAGTTGGTGCAGTTGGTGAAGGCGTAGCCGCGGCGGCGATCGCGCGGGTCCGTCAGCTCCCGCAGGCAGTCGGGGCACAGTGCGATGTCCGGCGATATCCGGGTGACGCCGCCCGCAGCCATGCTCTCGTTGATGACGAAACCGCTGAAGCCCTGATGCGCGGCCTCGCCGACGGCCAGCGAGTCGATCACCGCCTGCGGCGGGACTTCCTCCCTGATCGACTGGATGAATCCATCAATAGCAGCGAAGCTGCCCTCGGCGGCGATCTCGACCCCGTCGCTGGCGTTGGCCACCCAGCCCTGGACGCCATGGCGCATCGCCAGCCGGTAGACGAACGGCCGGAACCCCACGCCCTGGACGATCCCGTTGATATGGATGTTGACTGCTCTCATCTGCTGCAAAAAAAGCCGCGGGTTGCGGCGATGGGTAATTATAAATCCGTGGCGTCCAAAATGCAAGCATTTCCGCCGCTGCCCTTGAAATTTCCGCGGAAATACGGTATCCTTGGACCATCATGCTTGACCACCGCAACGAACCGCGGCGCAGCCTGCGGCTGTCCATCGTCGAGGGCTCGTTCGCCGCGGTGCACATCACGTTGACCGGCGGCGCGCTGGTCACCGGCTACGCCCTGATGCTGGGCGCCAACGACTTCCACCTGGGGCTGCTGTCGGCGCTGGGCGCGCTGTCCACCGTCGGCTCGCTGGTCAGCGCCCAGCTGGTGGGCCTGCTGGGCTCGCGCCGCTGGCTGACCGTGCTGGCCGCCACCGGCGGCCGCGCGCTGTGGGCGCTGCTCTGCCTGCTGCCGTTCCTGCGCCTGCTGCCGGGCGCGCGGCTGTGGCTGTTCTTCGCGGTGGTGTTCCTGGCCAACACGCTGGTCAACATGGCCAACAACGCCTGGACCTCGTGGATGACCGACCTGGTGCCGCTGGAGCGGCGCGGCGCCTACTTCGGCGTGCGCAACACCATCCTGGGCGCGGTGGGCATGGCGGCCAATTTCGGGGCCGGCAAGCTGTTCGACTGGTTCAAGGCCGGCGGCCGCCAGATCCAGGGCTACGCGTGGATCTTCGGCGCGGCCGCGCTCTGCGCCATGATCGGGGGCGCGATCCTGTCGCGCCAGCACGAGCCCCCGCTGCGGGGCGAGCGGCAGCTCTCGCTGCGCAGCCTGCTGGCCGTGCCGCTGGCCAACAGGGATTTCCGCCGGCTGCTGTGGTTCTTCGTGCTGTGGTCGGTGGCCACGTCGCTGGCCGGGCCGTTCTTCGGCGCGCACATGATCAAGAACCTGAAGATGCCGTTCTCGACCATCGCGGTCTACTCCATCGTGGCCGGCGTGCTCAACCTGACCCTGCAGCCGCTGTGGGGCAAGGTGATCGACCGGGTCGGCAACCGGCCGGTGCTGGCCTTCAACATCATGGGCATCTTCATGCTGCCGCTGTTCTGGCTGTTCGCCACGCCGGCCAACTATTTCCCGATCTGGTGCGACGCCTTCCTCACCGGCTTCTTCTGGCCGGGGTTCGGCCTGGCGACCTTCAACCTGCTGCTGGTGACCGCGCCCGACGAGAACCGCACCGCCTACCTGGCCGTACAGAGCGTGCTGACCGGCCTGGCCGTGTTCCTGGCCTCGCTGCTGGGCGGCTGGGCGGCCAACGCCCTGCGCGACGTCCG
>DATJQG010000280.1:0-4597 GCA_035506015.1 Candidatus Edwardsiibacteriota bacterium | reverse complement strand
CGATGACCTACGAGATCGGCTACGCCATCCCGGGCGCCGCGTTCCGGGTGGGGCGGTACCGGATGCTGCGGCCGGGCCTGGCCCGCTACGAGCCGTGGTGGACCGACCCCGGCCGGGCGATCGCCCTGCCGGAGCGGCGCTACCCGCTCGACCTGCGCAGCAACTTCACCGTGGCGATGGAGGAGCGGATCGCGCTGCCGGCCGGCTGGCGGGCCGTGTCGATGCCGCGGAGCAGGCGGTCGTCGCACCGCAACGGCAGCTGGAGCATCGCGGCGGGGCTGGGGCCGGGGCAGGTCATCTACCGCCGCCAGGCCACGCTGGCCGACCCCTACGTCCGGACCGCTGACTACCGTGCGTTCCGCCAGTCGATGCTGGACTACCTCGATGCCCGGCAGGGCTGGATCGTGTTGCAAACGGACTTGAACGTCAATTGAAACATGCACCATGCAGAACCACCGACGCTCCCTTGACCAACGCCCGATGAGGTCCGTTCACCACCTCCGCCCGCTGCTGCCGCTGGCCATGGCGCTGCTGGCGCTGGCCGGCGCGGCGGGCGCTGCCGAGGACCCCGTGGTCGCCCGGCTGGCCAGCTTTCCCGGCCGCGAGCAGTACCCGCAGGCCCGCGCCATCATCCTGGAGAAGGCGGAGACCATCGACTGCACCGATCCCTGGCGCTGCGTGTCGCGCGAGCGGCTGCTGGTCAAGCTGCTCGACCAGAAGGGCGTCGAGGCCTGGGGCTTCATCAAGCGCCGGTTCGACGCCGAGTCCGAGTCGCTGCGGATCGTCACTTGCCGCACCATCGGGCCGGACGGCTCGGTGCTGGCGCTGCCGGCCAACGCCGCCAACGTCGTCACCGCGGACGAGGCGGCGGAGACGCCGGAGTACGGCAACTACCACGTGATGGTGATCACGCCGCTGGGGCTCTGCCCCGGCGCGGTGGTCGAGCTGGAGCTGGAGCGGGTGCGGGACAGCGACACGTCGGACGCCATCGCCGGCGAGCGGATCTGGCAGGGCACCGACCCCGCCCTGCGCCAGTCGCTGACCCTGACCGTGCCGCGGGGCCGCACCCTGCTGCGCTGGCGCTCGTCCAAGCAGGTCCGGGAGAAGTTCACCAACGACCGCGACGTGGTGCGGTGGGAATGGCGGGTGGATTCGCTGCCCGGCATCCCGCCCGAGGACGACCGCCCGGACGACGCCGCGCTCTCCCCGCGGCTGCTCTACACCGACCGGATGGACTGGCGCCGCGCGGCGGGGGAGTTCGCCAGGAAGTTCCTGCCGGCGGCGGCCGACACGGCGAAACTGTCGGGCCTGGCCGCTACCATCACCGCCGGGGACAGCACCGTGCCGGGCAAGGTCGGCGCCGTCGCCCGCTACCTCAACGACAAGATCCGGCTGGTCGACATCGGGTTCGGCGACGACGGCTACCAGGCCGCGCCGCCCGCCAAGGTGCTGGCCAACCGCTACGCCGACGACAAGGACCGGGCGGCGCTGTTCCTGGCGCTGCTGGCGGCCTGCGGCGTCAAGGCCGCGCCGGTGCTCTGCTGGGAGGGCGACGAGGACCTGGTGCGGGAGATCCCCGACTTGGCCCGCCTCGACCGCATCCTGCTGGCGGTCGAGCAGCCCGGCGCCCCGTGGTTGATCGACCCCGCCAACAACGACCGCATGCCGGGTTTTGTGGGCGGTTGCGCGGGCAAGCGCGGCCTGCTGGTCAAGGCGCGGGACGTGTCGTGGATCGACATCCCGCCGCGGTCGCCCGACGACAGCCGGATGTCGTTCACGGGCCGCCTGCGGTGCCAGAAGAAACTGTGGCGGGCCGACGGCACCATCGCCCTGAGCGGGCGCTACGACCAGGAATGGCGCAGCTCCCGCCGCCAGCAGACCCCGCCGGAACGGGAAAAGCGCGTGGCCCAGAGCTTCCAGGCCTGGGCCAAGCAGGCCAGCGTCACCTCGTTCACGGCCACGGACGAGAACGACATCGCTCGCCCCGTCGCCCTGTCGTTCGGCTGCGACCTCAAGGGCTTTGCCCAGGACCAGGGCGAGATGACCATCATCAAGGTCCCGGACCAGCCGTTCTGGAGCATCGGCCTGCTGCCGTGGAACGACGCGGGCCAGCGGCGGCTGCCCCAGGTGACGTCGGGGCCGCTGACCAAGGAGCTGCGCTGGCGGATCGACCTGCCCGCGGGCTACCGGCCGGCGTCGCTGCCGGACAGCGCGGACCTGGACAACGAGGCCGGATCGCTGCGGTTCCGCGCCGCGGCCGACGACTCGGCGGTGACCTTCGAGAGCCGGATCGTGCTGAAGCGGCGGCTGGTGCCCCCCGAGCAGGCGGCGCAGCTCACGCAGCTGATGGACCGCTACAGCGCCCCCGCCAACTGGTACCTGCTGCTGGTCAAGAAGAAATAGCCGGGTTCGGCGGTCGTTGGAATTACTGGACGCTGATGCGCGCTGATCGCATGGATTGTTGACGCCGCATCGGCGGCATCCGCGTTGATCCGCGTCCCGTACGTTGGATTTTGTGTGAACACGCTGCGACGGAGTGATGGCCATGCTTTCCAAGATCCTGTCCTCGGCGGTGATGGGCATCGACGCCTATCTGGTGGAGGCCGAGACCGACCTGGGGGCCAATGTGCCGGGGTTCGCCATCGTGGGTCTGCCCGACAACGCGGTCAAGGAATCGCGCGAGCGGGTGGAGGCCGCGATCAAGAACTCCGGCTTTACCTTTCCCCTCAAGCGGATCACGGTCAACCTGGCGCCGGCCGACGTCAAGAAGGAGGGCTCGGCCTTCGACCTGCCGATCGCGCTGGGCACGCTGGCCGCCCACGGCCAGGTGGTTTCGCCGCTGTTCGACCAGATCGCCATCCTCGGCGAATTGTCCCTGGACGGCGCGGTGCGGCCGGTGCGGGGCTGCCTGCCGATCGCCGTGGCCGCGCGCGACGCCGGCCTGCGGGGACTGCTGGTGCCGGCCGGCAACGCCCAGGAGGCGGCCATGGTCGGCGGGCTGGCGGTCTACCCGGTGGCCACGCTGAAGCAGGCGGTCGACTTCCTCAACGGCGAGGCCGCGATCGCGCCCCACACGGTCGACCTGGGCCAAGCGTTCGCCGAATCATCGTCCTATCCCATCGATTTCTCCGACGTCAAGGGCCAGGCCCACGTCAAGCGGGCGCTGGAGGTGGCCGCGGCCGGCGGCCACAACATCCTGATGATCGGGCCGCCGGGCTCGGGCAAGACCATGCTGGCCCGCCGCCTGCCCACCATCCTGCCCAAGATGTCGCTGGCCGAGGCGCTGGAGACCACCAAGATCCACAGCGTGGCCGGGCTGCTGCCGCCGGAGACCGCGCTGGTGGGCACCCGGCCGTTCCGCTCGCCCCACCACACCATCAGCGACGCCGGCCTGATCGGCGGCGGCGCCCACCCCCGGCCGGGCGAGGTCTCGCTGGCGCACCACGGCGTGCTGTTCCTGGACGAGCTGCCCGAGTTCAACAAGAACGTGCTGGAGGTGATGCGCCAGCCGCTGGAGGACGGCAAGGTCACCATCTCGCGGGCCGCGATGTCGCTGACCTTCCCGGCGTCGTTCATGCTGGCCGGGGCGATGAACCCCTGCCCCTGCGGCTACTACACCGACCCCACCCACGAGTGCACCTGCAGCCCGCTGGCCATCCAGAAGTACCTGGCCAAGGTCTCGGGCCCGCTGCTGGACCGCATCGACATCCACATCGAGGTGCCGGCGCTGAAGTACAAGGAGCTCTCCGACCGCGAGGCCGGCGAGCCCTCCGCGGCGATCCAGGCCCGGGCCGACGCCGCCCGGGCCCTGCAGCTGCGGCGCTTCGCGGGACAGGCCCGCATCTTCTGCAACGCCCACATGCAGTCGCGCGACATTCGCCGCTATTGCGTGATCGGAAACGAGAGCGAAGCCCTGCTGCGCACGGCCATCGACCGCTTCGGGCTGTCGGCGCGGGCCTACGACCGCATCCTGAAGGTGGCGCGCACCATCGCCGACCTCGAGCCGTGCGCTGACATCGGCCCGGGCCACATCGCCGAGGCCATCCAGTACCGCTCGCTGGACCGCAATGTCTGGGGCCAATGAACGCGGCGACCGGCCGCGGGAACTCTGTGCTGACGGTCGCCGGATGGAATGATATGATCAATACGGTCCATCATATTTTAACATAGGAGTACCATGCCCAAAATCAAGATCGCGCTGTTCCTGGGCGCCCTGGTGCTGGCGCTGGGCGCCATCGCCACGCTGGCCCACGCCGATGGCGAGTACGTCATCGTGGCGATGATCCAGCAGAACAATGGCTACCTGTGCCGGCACATGCCCCAGGCTGGATATGACAATCATGTTGCGCACAACTCGCTGCCGGCCGGCAAGTATTACAACGTCTACACCACCCTGCAGCAGCTCAACGACCTGCACATCTGTGGCCATCATCAGACCTTGCAGGAAGTGGAGCAGGTGTTTGTGCAACACAATATGGCTTGGCCATGCAGGCACGAGGGGCCGAGGTTCGATTAGCCAATCCTTGTTCCAATCCCGGGGTGGCCGCACAGGCCACCCCGTTTCTATTGTGCGGAACGCCGATGTATCCGACCGCAT
>DATJQG010000279.1:0-7422 GCA_035506015.1 Candidatus Edwardsiibacteriota bacterium | reverse complement strand
GATGCGCGGCGACTCGTTGCCCGCGGCGGCGCGGCCGAACGCCAGGTAGCGGCCGTCGCGGGACGGGGACGCGCCCGACAGCGTGGTGTCTCCCCACCCGTTGGGATCGAGCAGCAGCACCGGCCGGGCCCGGTCGCCGGCCTTGGTGTAATAGGCGCGGCGCTCCCACTGCTTCTTCTGCTCCCAGTAGAACAGGCGCCGGCCGTCCAGCACCTGCTGCGGCGTGCCGCGGTCGTCGTAGCGGTCCAGCTGGTCCAGCCGCTGCAGCAGCCGGGCGCGCTGGGGCAGGCCGTCGAGGTAAGTCCGCGTCGCTGCGTTTTGCGCCGAGTCCCACTGCCGCACCTGCGACGAGGTGTCATCCTCCAGCCAGCGGTAGGGATCGGGCACGGCCACGCCGTGGATGGTGTCGACCACCGTTCCCGCCGGCGAGGCGGGGTAGGTAAGGGTAGACGCTCGGGAGGGGCCGCTGGGCAACAACGCCAGGGTGCCGGCTGCAAACAGCGAGGCGAAAGTCCGGGAATGGAGGTTCATCGTGATTCCTTGCCAGGTGAATGGATGAGTCACTTTGCCATGGCGCGTTTCTTCCACGCCGGCGGCATCTTCTCGATGGCGTAGCGCAGCGCGGTGCGGGGCATGTCGGCTTTGTGCTTCAGCACGTAGGCCAATACTTCCCGCGGGAATTTTTTGGCCGATTCCTTCAGCAGCCAACCGTAGCCCTTCTGCACCAGGTAATGCCCGTCGCAGAGCAGGGCGTCGCAGGTCTGCAGCACATTTTCGAAATATCTGCCCTGGCGTGCGGGGCAGATCAGGATCACCGCGGACGCGCGCCGCATGTGCCATCGCGTGGACTTTGTCCAAAGAAAGACCTTGGGCAGGAATTCGGGATAGCGGTCGATCAAGTGGCCGAATGCGTGGCAGCACAGATCATCAACGCCGCCCCAGTTGTCGACGTGGTCGCGCAACCAGCGCTCGAACATCCTGAAATCGGACGGCTCGTACTGATTGCGCCGCCGGTAGGCCCAGTCGAAGGCGATGCCGCGTTCTTCGCATGTTCCGAACGACAATAGCCGGTCGCACAGGGCGAAAAGTTCCGATTTGTCGAGGCTGCTAACTTGCCGGTAATATCTCGCGGAGATGGCGCGCACGATCGGTGTGCGCACGCCGTGCAACACGATGCCTTCCTTGAAATAATCCTGCGCGCCCCGTTTGTACCCCGGGTCGACATGGCGCAAAAGCTCCGCCCGGATGGCGGCGATAAGCTGTTGACCGGCCATAGGTAATGTCAATTCTCGCACATAAAAACCCGACATGCAACTAAATAATGGAGAATATTTTCACAATATATATACCTATCGACACGCCACTATATCGCGATATTACCTTTTGAAATTTATGTTGACCTTTTACCCGAACATCACTATAATTATCTTCATGAACGAACCCCTGCGACGCCGTTTCCCGTTCTCCGCCATCATCGGCCAGGACAAGCTGAAGATGGCCTATCTGGCCAACGTGGTCAACCCGCGGATCGGCGGTCTGCTGATCAGCGGGCCCAAGGGCACGGGCAAGAGCACGGCGGTGCACTCCATCGGGTCCGCGCTGCCCGACGTGGCGTCCGTGGACGGCTGCCCGTTCGGCTGCGATCCCGGCGTTCCGGCTCGCTTCTGTTCCCTGTGCCGCGGGCGCCAGGACCACCCGCCGCGCACCCGGCGGATGGCGATCGTCAACCTGCCGCTGTCCTGCACCGAGGACCGGCTGATCGGCAGCATCGACGTCGAGAAGCTGCTCAAGACCGGCGAGAAGGCGGTGCTGCCGGGGATCCTGGGCGCCGCCAACGGCAACATCCTCTACGTCGACGAGGTCAACCTGCTGCCCGACCACCTGGTCGACGACATCCTGGACGCCGCGGCCTCGCACTGGAACACCATCGAGCGCGAGGGCGTCTCGATCGCCCACCCCGCCGAGTTCGTGCTGGTGGGCACCATGAACCCCGAGGAGGGCGACCTGCGGCCGCAGATCCTGGACCGCTTCCCGCTGTGCGTCAAGATCGAGACGGTCAAGGACCCGGCGCTGCGCGTGGAGATCGTGCGGCTCAACCTGGAGTACGAGAACGACCCGGATACGTTCTTCGCCCGCTGCGCGGCTCCAGAAGAGCAACTCAAACGAACGATCGTCGCGGCCCGCGCGCTGCTGCCGCAGGTTTCGGCCGGGGACGAGGCGGTGGCGGCCGTGGCCCGCTCCTGCGCCGAGCTGAAGGTCGACGGCCAGCGGCCGGACATCGTGATCGTCAAGACCGCGCTGACCCTGGCCGCGCTGGGCGGCCGGACGCAGGTGGCGCGCGAGGACATCATGCTGGCCTCGGAGCTGGCCCTGGTGCACCGCACCCGTGACGGCGGCCTGCTGGAGCCGCCCACCGCCGATGAGATCGGCAAGACCTTCGGCCACAATACCGCCGCGGTGCCCCACGCGGGCGTGCCGGGCACCGCCACGCTGTCCGAAGACGCCGCGGACAACCCGAGCGTCATCGTAAAAAAAAACATGAAATGACCGGGGCCAAGTCCTGGGCGCCGGTAGTGGTCCAGGGCTACATCGAAAGCATCGTCCGGAACCCGTTCCGGAAACTGTGGTGCGATATTACAAGAAAATTCCGCCGCCCCCGGTACAGCTACCGTCTCGCCCCGGATCACCCGATCCCGCTGCTCGATCCCTCCCGCACCACCGTCTCCACCCTGCGGGCCGGATTCTTCAAGTTCCTGAAGAAGATCGGCCGCCCCAAGGTCCGCTCCTCCCGCGGCAGCCTGAAGCGCAAATCGGTGATCACCGAGCGCGCCGGACGCAACATCAGGATCGTCCCGTACCGGCCCGGCGAGAACGACCTGGCGCCGCTGTCGACCGTGATCAACGCCGTCGGCAACGGCCGGTACGAACCGCGCTCGCGAAAACTGGCGGTCGCGGGCGGCGACCTGGCGGGCTGGGAGAAGCTGGAGCGCCAGAGCCTGACCCTGGTGTTGCTGGCCGACGTCAGCCACTCCACCTTCCCGTTCGTCAACGTGATGGCCGGGATCATCGATTCGCTCACCGGCTACTTCCGGGCCCACCGCGACCGCATCGGGCTGATCGCGCTGTCCGGGGCGCAGGCCAAGATCGTCAACCACCCCACCCAGAACTACCGGGTGATCGCCAAGGGACTGCACGCGCTGACGGTGCATGGGCATTCGCCCCTGGCCGACGGCCTGCAGAAGGCGCTGGCGATGATCCGGCTGGAGAAGTTCCGCAAGCCCGGCTCGGCCAGCCTGGTGATCCTGCTTTCCGACTGCTACCCCGAGCCGCTGACCAACCGCTACCCCGACATCTTCGACGAGCCGGCGTACCGCGAATCCCTGCGCGCCGCCCAGCTCTACCGCAGGAACAGGGTGCCGCTGCTGCTGATCAACCCCGCCTTCCAGCACCAGGAGGAGAAGGACTACTACCCGGGCGAGCGGCTGTCG
Organism: Candidatus Edwardsiibacteriota bacterium; assembly: GCA_035506015.1. Lineage (GTDB taxonomy): Bacteria > Edwardsbacteria > AC1 > AC1 > EtOH8 > DATJQG01. Next base: position 3,934 of record DATJQG010000279.1, on the reverse strand, counting down.
GCCATGATCGCCCGCGAGGCGGGGGCGCGGCTGATCAAGCTGTTCCGGCCGCCCGAGATCCTCCACTACGAGGGGCAGAAGTTCACGCCGCCCAGCGCCCGCGAGATCGCCCAGATCATCACGGGGATCGAGGACACGCTGGGCAACAGGCCGGTGGGCGAGGGCAAACGGCTGGCGGTGTGAACGGGTCGATCGCCGGATGAGATGATGAAGGGCGCAGCAACTGCGCCCTTCTGCCATAAATAAAAAATACCCGTTCATTTATCGGTTGCGAGATCGCCCGCCGCGTTGTACAATGCAGTCAGTATGAACAGCAAAAAGAACAACACCAAGCCGGGATCGAACGACATGCTGCCGTCAACGACCGTGATGTACCGCGCCCTGGCCCGGCGCGACCGCAGCTACGAAGGGATCTTCTTCGCCGGGATCAGGACCACGGGCGTGTTCTGCCGGCCGGGCTGCCGGGCGCGCACGCCCAACCGCGAGAACGTCCGGTTCTACGCCAGCACCAAGGAAGCCCTGGACGCCGGTTTCCGTCCCTGCAAGCTGTGCAAACCGATGGAGCACGCCGGCCGCACGCCGCCGGACATCCAGCGGCTGCTGGGCCTACTGCGCGCCGACCCCATGGCCCGCATCCGCGATCAGCAGCTGCGCGCGATGGAGCTGCAGCCGGCCGCGGTGCGGCGCTGGTTCCTGAAGCACCACGGTATCACCTTCCAAGCGTACCAACGGGCGCTGCGGATCGGGCAGGCCTACGGCACCATCATCAGGGGCGAAAAGGTGGCGGCCGCCGCCTTCGACCACGGCTGGGGCTCGCTTTCCGGCTTCGGCCACTCGTTCAAGAAGCAGACCGGCTACTCGCCGACCAACGGCAAGACAACGGCGATCATCCATCTGACGCGGATCCCCACGCCGCTGGGGCTGATGGTGGCCGGGACGGTCGAGCAGGGCGTCTGCCTGCTGGAGTTCGCCGACCGCCGGATGCTGGAGACCGAGCTGAAGCAGCTGCGAACACTGCTCAAAGCCGAGATCGCGCCCGGCGACTCGCCGCACTTCGACCGGTTGCAGCGAGAACTGGAAGAGTATTTCAAGGGGAAGCGCACAGACTTCACCGTGCCGCTGGTCGCGCCGGGATCGGCGTTCCAGCAGACAGTGTGGCGGGGCCTGCGCGCCATCCCGTTCGGTACCACGCGTTCCTACGGCGAGCAGGCGAAACATCTGAAGCTGCCGGCCGCGGTGCGGGCGGTGGCGAGGGCCAACGGCGCCAACCGCATCTCGATCCTGATCCCCTGCCACCGGGTGATCGGCGGCGACGGCAAGCTGGTGGGCTACGGCGGGGGATTGTGGCGCAAGAGGTACCTGCTCGAGCTCGAGCAAAAAAGCAGTTCGTTGAAAAAGGACAGGCCATGACCAGGTTTTTTGCGCCGGGATGCGGTTTGATGCTGTACAAGCCCCATCTGGCCGATCGATTGCATCAATGCCTGGCAGGGCTCGGTCCTGTCGAACGCATGGAATCCTGTTGCCGGCACGTGCCGCCATTGCCCCGGGGCGCCGAGGTTATCAATATCTGCCCGGGCTGCGACCGCCGCTACCGCGAAAACTATGCGGACGCCACCACGGTATCGCTGTGGGAAGTGCTGGCGCGATCGAACCGGTTCCCATTCCCGGACCATCGGGGCCGCGAGATGGCCATCCTCGACGCCTGTCCCACCCGCGATCAGTCTCGTGTGCACGATGCCGTGCGGATGCTGCTGCAAAGGATGAACATCACCGTGATCGAGCCCAAGGCCACCCGTGAGCGGGGCTGCTGCTGCGGCGACAGCCTGTGGGGGTCCGTTCCGGACGCCCAAGTGATAAACCAAATGAAGAAACGCGCGGCCGAGATGCCGTGCGAGGATGTGGTCGTCTACTGCGTGTCCTGCATCAAGGCGATGGCCAACGGCGGCAAACGGCCGCGCTACCTGGTCGACCTGTTGTGCGGCGAGCCGACCGACCCGCAGACCTGCGATCCTACCCAATGGCATGCGCGGCTCGACGAGTACATCGCGCAGCATCCCTGAGGGCCGCTACAAAAACGGGCGGGGACAATGTCCCCGCCCGTTTTCTTTGCGGCGCACCGCTTATGCCGTCACTGCCGCCACTGGTATCTGCCGAGGTCGACCGCGCCGCCCGGCCCGAACACCACGCCCTCGCGCTCCAGCAGCGCCCGCTGCTCCTCGTAGCCATTGCCCGGCTGCAACGAGATCGTGCCGCGGGAGTTGATCACCCGCTGCCAGGGCAGTCGCGCCGTTCTCGACGAGGAGTGCAATATCCAGAACACCGCGCGCACCGCGCGGGGATGACCGGCCAGGGCCGCGATCTGGGCGTAGGTCGCCACCTTTCCCCTGGGGATGCGCCTGATCACGCGCTTGATGCGCCGCGCCAGTTCTGTGCCGGTTTTATCCGCGATCTTCATTAGTTTGTGAAATTATCTGTTGCATGTGCGGAAATTATTGATTACAATAGGGACATGGAACAATACACGGTATTAGTGGTCGAGGACGACACCAGCATGGCGCGGGTGCTGGAGGTCCAGCTCAAGACCGGCGGTTACCGGGTGCTGCTGGCCGTCAACGGCGAGGAGGGGCTGAAGATCGCCAAGGAAACGCCGCCCGCCCTGATTCTTTCGGACATCATGATGCCGCTGATGGACGGCTACGAGCTGTGCCGCAACGTCAAGCGCGACCCCAAGCTGTGGCAGATCCCGGTGATCCTGCTGTCGGCCAAGGCCGACAAGGCCAGCGTGATCCACGGGTTCGCCGTGGGGGCGGCCAAGTACCTGATCAAGCCGATGCGCAAGGAAGAGCTGTTCAAGGCCATCGACCTGCGGCTGAAGTTCGCGGCCAAGGCCCGCCAGATGCTGGAGCGCAAGGCCCGCGACATCGAGGGCGACCTGGGGCGGATCAGCATCTTCAAGACGCTGGACATGTTCTCGATCGGCGGCTGGAGCGGCTACATCGAGCTGGTCAACGAGGTGGGCAAGCGCGGCTGCATCTACATCGAGCACGGCGCCATCGACAAATGCAGCCTGGAGGGCCAGTTCTCGCCCTACAGCATCTTCCTGCTGCTGTCATGGGAGGAGGGCACCTTCAAGGCCCACCGCTATTGATCTCACGTCTTGGGACCAAAACCACAGAGACACAGAGGTACAGAGAATATCCCAGCATTGGTGTCATTCCCGCGAAAGCGGAAATCCAGTGGCTTGAATGATTAAAGCATAGTTCCACGACCCGCGCAAGCGACAAAGCGTCCGTCAAACGGGCGCTTTTACTTTGACCACCCCTTTGATCCCCTCCTTGATGAAGGAGGGGAACGAGGGGTGGTCGAGTTTCATGACTTCTTGAACACGTTGAACGACTGCTTCGGCAGGATGTCGAACCGCGCGACCCGCGCCAAGCCGCACTGCGCCAGCGTCTCCACGATCCGCTGCTCCGGGGTGTAATGGCCGAACAGCGTGATGAAACCCGGTCCCTTTTTGGCGTACTCGATGACCGCGATCCGCCCGCCGTCGGCCAGGCAGGGCGCGAGCGCCTGGAAATATTCCGCGGGCTTGGGCAGGTGGTGGAAGACGTTGCGCAGGAACACCAGGTCGGCCTTGTCCCTGATGCCGGCCAGGTCGGACGCGGCCCTGGTCCGGAACGGGTGGACGTTGGCCAGCTGCTGGGCCGCGGACTGTTTCCGGATGAAGTCGAGGTTCCTGGGGTTGGTGTCGATGGTGTAGACCTTGCCGCCGGGCCCGGTGCGCTGGGCGAACTCCAGCGAAAAATAGCCGCCGCCAGAGCCGACGTCGTAGACCACGTCGCCCTTGCGCAGCTCCAGCAGGTTGACGACCTCCAGCGGTTTGTTCTTGATGTCCGCCGCCTCTCGGTTGAGCATCTTGAGGTGGAATGATTCG
>DATJQG010000278.1:0-4573 GCA_035506015.1 Candidatus Edwardsiibacteriota bacterium | reverse complement strand
GCTGTCGAACATGCAGCCCCAGCTGATCAAGATGCAGAACGCCACCGAGCTGGCGCGGCAGTCGTTCAACCTGGCGCTCAACCGCGACCTGGCCACGCCGGTGGCCCTGGCCGACTCGATGTCCTACCGGCCGGTGGCCGTCGACAGCGCCAAGCTGGTGCAGGGGGCGCTGGAGGGGCGGCCCGAGCTGAAGCAGGTGGCGCTGGGCGTGCGGATGGCCGAGAAGGCCCGGCTGATCTCGTGGTCCGGCTACCAGCCCAGCGTGGTGCTGATGGCCGATCTCTCCACCAGCAAGGGGGAGGGGCTGGCCGGCGCCGACATCTGGCAGAAGAACTGGGACGTGGGCGTGGCCGCGTCGTGGACGCTGTTCGACGGCCTCGGCACGGCGGGCAAGATCAGGTCGGCCGATTACACCGTGCGCCAGCTGCGGGTGGTGCGGGACCAGGTCGAGCAGTACATCCGGCTGGACGTGACGGCCAACTACCTGACCCTCAAGGCCAACGAGAAGGCCATCCTGTCGCAGCAGCACGCGGTGGAGCAGGCCCAGGAGGCGCTGCGGATGTCCCTGGCCCGCTACCAGAGCGGCCAGGCCACCAACCTGGACGTGCTGGACGCCAACCTGGCGCTGTCGCAGGCCGAGACCAACCGCATCCAGGCGGTGCACGACTACCTGGTCTCGCTGGCCAAGCTGGAGAAGGCCGCCGGCCGCCCGGTCCGCTAACGCAATCATCATCTTTCTTCAGGAGCATCCCGCAATGAACCGCAGGAACATCATCATCACCGTCATCGCCGTCCTGGTCGTCGCCCTGGTCGGCGGCCGGGTCGTCAGCACGGTCCGGGCCCGCCATGGATCGGGGTCGGCGCAGGTCAGCTTCCCGGTCGAGGTGGTGACCGTCGCCCCGACGGACTACGACGAGACGCTGTCGCTCTCCGGCACCATGATGGCCGAGAACCAGACCGACGTCCCGGCCAAGGTGCCGGGCAAGGTCATCAAGTACCTGTTCGAGGAGGGCGACTGGGTGGAGAAGGGGCAGACCATCGCCACGGTCGACCGCGACGAGGTCGGCGTGGAGTTCAAGGACGCCGTGGTCGAGGCCCCGATCGCCGGCTGGCTGACCAAGAAATACTTCGACACCGGCGCCCACGTCAATCCCGGCATGCCGCTGGCCCAGATCGCCGACTACCACCGCGTCAAGCTGGTGGTCTCGGTGCCCGAGGCCGACATCGAGAAGGTGCGGACCGGGGCCGGCGCCCGGGTCAGCTTCGACGCCTGGCCCGGCCAGGCCTTCGACGGCAGCGTCAGCAGGATCTCGCCCACGGTGGACTACCTGTCGCGCACGGTCAAGGCCGAGATCGCGCTGCCCAACCCCGCGCTCAAGCTGCGGCCCGGCATGTACGGCCGGGCGACGGTCCGGACCAGCCACCACAGCGGGGCCGTGGTCGTCCCCACCACCGCCGTCCTGGAGCGCGAGTCGGGCACCCTGGTGTTCGTGGTGAGCGGCGGCAAGGCCGCGGTGCGGCCGGTGACGGTGGCCCTGGACCTGGGCGAGACCAGCGCCATCAAGGCCGGGCTGTCGTTCGGCGACAAGCTGATCGTGGCCGGCCAGCACACGGTGGCCGACGGCTCGCCGGTGGAGATCGTGGGAGGGAAATGAGATGATCCTCTCCGAATTCGGCATCAAGCGGCCGGTGACGGTGCTGATGATCTTCATCGGCATCACCATCATCGGGCTGGTGGCGGTGGTCAACCTCAACATCGACCTGTTCCCGGACATGTCGTTCCCGATCATCGCGGTGATGACCGAATACACCGGCGTGGGCCCGGCCGAGGTGGAGTCGATGGTCAGCAAGCCGGTGGAGTCCGCGGTCAGCATGGTGCGCAACGTCAAGAACGTGCGCTCCACCTCCAAGGAGGGGTCGTCGCTGGTGATGGTCGAGTTCGACTGGGGCACCGACGTCGACGCCGCGGCCATCGACGTCCGCGAGAAGATCGACCTGATCAAGCGCTACCTGCCGGACGGCGTCGACAACCCGATCATCGTCAAGTTCGACCCGGCGCTGATGCCGATCATGGTGATCGGCGTCTCCAGCGCGCGCAGCGTGGCCGAGCTGCGGCAGTACGCCAACGACAACCTCAAGGACCGCATCGCCCGCATCCCGGGCGTGGCCTCGGTGACGGTGCAGGGCGGCCAGGACCGCGAGATCCACGTCAACATCGACCGCACCCGGCTGGAGGCGCTGGGGCTGAGCTTCGACCAGGTGAGCCTGGCGCTGATGGCCTCCAACCTCAACCTGCCGGGCGGCCACCTCAAGACCGGCAACCTCGACTTCCTGATCCGCACCCCGGGCCAGTACCGGTCCGTCGACCAGATCGCCGGCACGGTGATCGGCAACCGCGGCGGCACGCCGATCTACCTGCGGGACATCGCCCGCGTCGAGGACAGCTTCGCCGAGCTGGACAGCGAGACCAAGCTCAACGGCCAGCGCTCGGTGGTGCTGGCGGTGCAGAAGCAGTCCGGGTCCAACACCGTCGAGGTCAGCAACCGGATCCGGGCCAGGCTCAAGGACCTGGAGCGGGAGATCCCGTCCGACATCAAGCTGGGCCGGGCCTTCGACTCGTCGGATTTCATCCGGGGCTCGATCTCCAGCCTGGAGCGCGAGGCGCTGCTGGGCGGGCTGCTGGCGGTGGTGATCATCCTGCTGTTCCTGCGCAACTTCTCCAGCACGGTGATCATCTCGATCTCGATCCCGTTCTCGATCATCGCCACGTTCATCCTGCTGTACTTCCGCAACATGACGCTCAACATCATGACCCTGGGCGGGCTGGCGCTGGGGGTGGGGCGGCTGGTGGACGACTCGATCGTGGTGCTGGAGAACATCTACCGCCACCGCGAGGACGGCCTGGGGCCGCGGGAGGCGGCGCTGGCCGGCTCCGACCAGGTGGCGATGGCGGTGCTGGCGGCCACCATCACCACCATCGTGGTGTTCCTGCCGATCGCCTTCGTCTCCGGGATCGCCGGCGTGCTGTTCCGGCCGATGGCCTACACCGTGTCGTTCTCGCTGATCGGCTCGTACTTCGTCTCGATGATGCTGATCCCGCTGCTGACCACCCGCTTCATGAGGGTGGAGAGGCACTGCGAGGGCCAGCCGGCCGACTGCGGCCCGGTGCAGCGGCTGCTGCTGACGTTCGGCGAATGGTTCGACCTGCTGGACGGCGTCTACCAGCGGATCGTGGGCTGGGCCATCCGCCACAAGCGGCGGGTGGTGCTGGCGACCCTGGCCATCGTGGCCGCGACCGCGCTGCTGGTGTGGCCGTTCAAGCTGGTGGACACCGAGTTCATCCCCAAGAGCGACGAGGGCGAGTTCCGGCTCGACCTGACCATGCCGGTGGGCACGTCCTTCCGCCAGACCGGGATGGTGATGCAGCGGATCGAGGACATCATCCGCCGCGACGTGCCCGAGGCCACCAGCGTCTACACGGTGTTCGGCGAGGGCGAGGGCATGCGCAAGGTGATGGCCGGGTCCGGCCCCAACTTCGGCGAGCTGCAGGTCAAGCTGCCGCCGCGCTCCCAGCGGCGGCGCAGCGTCGACCGGATCATCGACGAGCTGCGCCCCGCCATCGCCGCCATCCCCGACGCCAAGGTGCTGTTCACGTCGGGCGGGCTGCTGTCGATGGTGCTGTCGTTCGGCTCGGGCGGCGCGCTGGCCGTCGACATCCAGGGCTACGACCTGGCCACCGGCAGCAAGCTGGCCCAGCAGGTGAGCGATATCATGGCGACGGTCAAGGGCACCAAGGACATCGACATCAGCCGCAAGGAGGGCATGCCCGAGCTGCAGGTGGTGATCGACCGCGACAAGGCCGGCGCCCTGGGCCTGTCGGTCTACCAGATCGCCGGCGCCATCGAGACCGCCTTCAAGGGCAAGACGGCCACCCGGTTCCGCGACGACCGCTTCGGCAAGGAATACGACGTGGTGGTGCGGCTGCGCGAGCAGGACCGCAGCCGGCTGCCCGACCTCCGCAACCTGTCGGTGATCAGCCCGGCCGGCCAGCTGGTGTCGGTGGCCAACGTCGCCGCCATCGTCAAGGCCTTCGGGCCGGTGGACATCGGCCGCAAGAACCAGCAGCGGATCATCACGGTCTCGGCCAACGCCTCGGGCCGCGCCATCGGCTCGATCAACGAGGAGCTGAGCGCCAAGCTGGCCAAGCTGTCGATCCCCGAGGGCTTCACCATCGAGGTGGGCGGCTCGGCCAAGGACATGGCCGAGAGCTTCCGCAGCCTGTTCTTCGCGATGCTGCTGGCCGTGGTACTGGTCTACATGGTGCTGGCGGCGCAGTTCGAGTCGCTGATGGACCCGTTCGTGATCATGTTCTCGGTGCCGCTGGGGATCGTGGGCGTGATCTGGGGCCTGTTCCTGACCGGCGTCAACTTCTCGGTGATCGCCTTCATCGGCGTGATCATGCTGATCGGCATCGTGGTCTCCAACGCCATCCTGCTGGTGGACTACACCAACGTGCTGCGGCGGCGGGGCAACGAGCTGCACGAGGCCGTGGTCAGGGCCGGGCGCACCCGGC
>DATJQG010000277.1:0-2427 GCA_035506015.1 Candidatus Edwardsiibacteriota bacterium | reverse complement strand
CGCCGTATCTACCTGCAAGCAGGCCTACCAGGATCGGAAGGCCTGGGTGCCCAGGGAAGAGGCCTTCAGGAGATATCAGGCTGCCGTGGCGCTGGCCAGCAAGCAGCACAAGAAGCCGCCGGCCGCCGTCGTCAACCCGGGCAGTGCCCCGGCCCCGGCCGCACCAAACTGCCAGCCGCCGGCGATGTTCGGGATCGCGGCCGCCGATCTCGTCCCGGCCACAGGGGCCTCGTGAGCAGCATCACCGCCCCGTCGCCGGCCGTTGACCCGACGGGTCCGCTGGGACCGGTGTCCCGCAGCAGGCGGCGCACCGAGCTGATCATGCTCGTGTTCGCCTTTGCCCTGATCCTGTTCGCCCTGGCCAACGTCGGCTTCACGCTGCACGGCAAGCTGCCGTCGGGGGTGGCCGTCTACATCGCCGTCTACATGGCCATCGTCCTGCTGGCCCATCTGGCCATGCGAAGGTTCGCCCCGTGGGCGGATCCGCTGCTGCTGCCGCTCGCGGCCCTGCTGAACGGCCTGTCCATCGTGATGATGTTCCGGCTGTCGGCCCAGGTGAACCCGGCCACCGGGCATCCCGCCATCAGCACCTCGCAGGCCGGCCTGCAGATCGCCTTCTCCGCGATCGGCATCGGCTGCTTCGTCGCGGTGCTCGTCTTGATCCGCGAGCCGCGCGTGCTGCAGCGCTACACCTACACGCTCGGCGCCGTCGGGATCCTGCTGGTGGCGCTGCCCGCGCTGCTCCCGGCGTCGATCAGCGAGGTGTATGGCGCCAAGATCCAGATCCGGTTCGGCTCGTTCACCACCATCCAGCCCGAGGAGTTCGCCAAGCTGGCGCTGGCCGCCTCGTTCGCGGGCTACCTGGTGGCCAAGCGGGACGTGCTGGCGCTGGCCGGCCGCCGGGTGCTCGGCATCGACCTGCCGAGGGCCCGCGATCTCGGCCCGATCCTGCTGGCCTGGGCGGCCAGCCTGCTGCTGCTCATCTTCGAGAGCGACATCGGCACCAGCGCGGTATTCATGGGCCTGTTCGTGGCGATGCTGTACATCGCGACCTCGCGGACCTCCTGGCTGCTGATCGGATTCCTCATGTTCGTAGTCGGCGCGTTCGCCGCCAGCGAGCTGGTCGGCCACGTGCACGAGCGCTTCGACATCTGGCTGCACCCGTTCACCGCCGTCAACGCGCAGGGCAACGCCTACCAGCTGGTTCAGGGCCTGTACGGGATGGCCAGCGGCGGCCTGCTCGGCAAGGGCCTGGGCGGCGGCCAGCCGTACATCACCCCGCTGGTGCAGAGCGACCTGGTGTTCACCGCGTTCGGCGAGGAGATCGGGCTGGCCGGGCTGATGGCCATCCTGCTGATCTACGGGCTGATCGTGCAGCGCGGGCTGCGGGCCGCGATATCGGTCAAGGACCCGTTCTCCAAGCTGCTGGCAGGCGGCCTCTCCTTCATGCTGGCCCTTCAGGTGTTCGTCATCGTCGGCGGCGTCACCAGGCTCATCCCGCTGACCGGCATCACCACTCCGTTCCTGTCGCAAGGCGGGTCCTCGCTGGTTGGCAGCTGGATCCTCATCGCCCTGCTGGCCCGGGTGAGTGACACCGCCCGCCGCCCGCCGCCGCGGCCGATCCAGGACGAAGGACTGACTCAGGTGGTGACGCTGAAATGAACCGCGCGCTGCGCCGGATCTCGATCGCGGTCCTCGTGATGTTCGTGCTGCTCCTGGTCAACGTCAACTACATCCAGGGCTTCGACACCGCCAGCCTGGCGAGCAAGCCGGGCAACTCCCGCGCCTTCTACGCGGCCCAGAACCAGTACCAGCGCGGCAGCATCGTCACCTCGGACGGCAAGGTCATCGCTGCCTCCAGGCTGAGCACCGGCAACGACTCCATCAAGTACCAGCGGTATTACCCCTCGGGTCCGGAGTACGCCCCGGTGACCGGCTACTACACGATCTTCGGCGCGACCGGCATCGAGGCGGCGAAGAACTCGCTGCTGTCCGGCAACGACTCCTCGCTCGACGTCAGGAAGGTCATCGACCTAGTTACCGGCAAGACCACCAAGGGCGCCACCGTTCAGGTCACGGTCAACTCCAAGGCGCAGGACGCGGCCTGGAACGCGCTCAAGGCCCTGGGCAAGCCGGGCGCGGTGGTGGCGCTCAACCCGAAGACCGGCGCGATCCTGGCTATGGCCTCCTATCCCAGCTTCGACCCCAACGTACTGGCCATCCACGACGGCGCCAAGCTCAACGAGGTCGACAAGAAGCTGCTCACGGACCCGGCGCAGCCGCTGCTGAACCGGGCCCTGCAGGGGGCGTACCCGCCCGGGTCAACGTTCAAGATCGTGACGAGCTCGGCGCTGCTGACCCAGAGTCCCAGTACCACGATCAACACGAACGTCGACTCGCCCACTACGCTCACCTTGCCGCAGACCA
>DATJQG010000276.1:0-14862 GCA_035506015.1 Candidatus Edwardsiibacteriota bacterium | reverse complement strand
GACGTAGCGCCGGTTGATGATGCCCGCGATCCGCCCTGCCAGCTGGCCGTCCCTGTAGGCCAGCCAGAATTTGGCGTCGCAGTACTCGAAGGCCGGGTTCTTGGCGCGGGACAGCGTCTCGTGCTCGTCGAACAGCAGCGGCGGCACCCAGTTGGGATGGCCTTTGTACAGCGAGAACGGGAAATGGATGAACTGCTTCAGTTCCTTTTTGGTGGCGACTTCCTTGATGACGACGGACATGGCGATCGGATCCCCATCTCGTGATTATATGTTTATTCTTCGTCTTTCCAATTCCACCACTTGAGCTTCTCCGGGTCGTGCCGCCGGTGCGAGGCATAGTAGACCGCCTCGCGGAATACGTACAGCAGGCAGCGGTCGATCGTGCGCCCCTCCATCGCGCAGAACGTGCGGTAAAGCTTCTCCGGGTCTTTGCCTTTCAGGCACGAGACTTTCCTGATGCCCAAGCGATAGAGGTCCTCGGCGATGCTGGGTCCCACGCCGGGGATCACCTGCAATCCCTTGATCGCTCTTTGCTTTGCTGTTGTTTTATTATTCCGATCCAGCATTGTTGATGATACCCTCTGCTTTAGATCGCCACGCCAGCAAGGCATGATGCCATTCTCGCGATGACGAAAACCCTTAGCGAGCGAAAGCATACACCCCTTTGCGATCGTTGCTGACCTTGGGCGGTGTATGATAGCGCTCGAACAGCTCGTAGCCTTGCCGCAGGTTCGACCAGAACGCCAGCAGATCGGTCTGACCCTTGTATTCCCGCTGCAGCGCCGCGCACCCCGCGCTGTCCAGCTTGGCTGGGAAGATCATCACCGGGATCTCGCGCCCGCCGTTGGCCGAGGTCTCCAGCAGGGCCACGTACAGCTCCTTGATCTTGTCGTCGGTGATCGGCATGCAGCCGATGGTCACGCAGTTGCCGTGGATGTAGATGGCGCCGCCGGGGTCCTGCGCCCCGGCCCGGATCTTGTCCGCCGCGTTGGGATAGCTGACGCCCAGCGACAGGTAGAACGAGCTCTCCGGGTTGAAGTGGTTGATATGGTAGAAGCCCTCGGGCACCTGGCCATCGCCGCGCTGGCGCTTGGGGCCCAGCCCGCCCGACGAGGCGCAGATATCGTATGAGGCGATCAGCGTCATCTCGTCGCCGGCCTTCGCCGCCGCCCACAGCTCGACCTGTTGCTCGCGCTTGAGGACCCGCACCAGCGCCCGCTGCGGCGGGAATAGGATCCCCTTCTTGGCGAACAGAGCCTTGACCGCCGTTTCCTTGTCACGGTAGGCCGCCTGCACGTGCACGTACCGCAGCTGCTGTTGCTTGAAAGTCGCCGCGGACAATGAGGCAGCGCACAACATCGAAGCGACGATCAGGGCAAGTCCGCCCTTTTTGTAATTCATAATTCGTGATTTGGCATTTGGGGATCAGCCGTAACGTTCCTCGCGCCAGGGATCGCCCCGCATGTGGTAGCCGTTGCGCTCCCAGAAGCCCGGCGCGTCGTCCTTCATGAACTCCACGCCGGTGACCCATTTGGCGCTCTTCCAAAAGTAAAGCCGGGGGACGACCAATCTGACCGGCGCGCCGTGCTCGGGAGTGATCGGCTTACCGTCATACTGCAGCGCGAACAGCACATCCGGCTGGAAGAAATCCTCCAACGACAAGTTGGTCGTGAAGCCGCCCGCGCCGTGCACCATCACGAACCGCGCGGTGGGCTTGATCGCCACGAGTTTCTTGATCTCCGCCGTGCCGATGCCCTGCCACAGGTTGTCCAGCCGCGACCAGGTGGTGACGCAGTGGATGTCGGCCTTGACCGTGATCTGCGGCAGCGCCGTGAATTCCGCGAAGCTCAGCGTCCGCTCTTTTTCTACCAGCCCGAAGATGCGGAAGGTCCATTGCGCCGGGTCGATGCGGTGCACCGTGCCGTGGTGCAGCACCGGGAACTCCCTGGTCAGCCGCTGGCCCGGCGGGACGCGCTGCTGGCGCTGCGTGTCCGGGCTGATGACAACTTCGTCGCTCAAGGCTTCGCCTTCCGCTGTTCCCATTCCCCGCGCAGGATCGCGTACATCTTGAGGTCGATGTACTGGCCCTTGACCATCATGGTCTGCCGCAGCGTGCCCTCGCAGCGCAGGCCGCATTTCTGCATTACCCGCTCCGACGCGATGTTCTCGGGCATGCAGCGGGCCTCGATCCGGTTGAGTTCCAACTTCTCAAAACCCCAGGCGATGCAGGCATTGACCGCCTCCGTCGTCAAACCCTGGTTCCAGTACTTGCGCGAGAGGGCGTACGCGATCTCGGCCTTGCCGTGATCGGGCCGCCACCACGCGAAGCCGCAGGTGCCGATCGTCTTGCGGTCGGCCTTGTGCTCCACGGCCCACGAGCAGACCTCGCCGTTCCGCGCCAGCTGGACCTGCCGGTTGAGAAATTCCATGGTTTCATGAAGCGAGGCGTGCGGTCGCCAGAAGACATGGCGCGTGGTTTCCTGGTCGGACGCGTACTCGAACACGTCCGCCGCGTCGTCCGGTGAGAAGCGGCGCAGCCGCAGCCGCGCGGTCTCCAGCTCGGGCAGCTCGAACCTGACCTGCTCCGCGCTCATTGCCCGTACCCGCCGCGCATCACGTCGTTGATGGGCCAGCTTTTTCCTATGCCGTAGATGATGTAGCTGCGGGCCCGGCCGTTCTCGACCTGTAGCGGCACGTAGATCACTTGTCCCGGCTTGACCTGTTTCCAGTCGGGCGGGTCGGCCGGCGACACGATCACCGCCGGCGCCAGCGGGTCGAAAGGATCGCGCAGGCGGCGGACCGTCATCGCCAGATACTCCAGGCTGCGGTCGTTGGCGTCCGCCGGCTCGAGCGTCGCAGGATATTGCTCGAACTCCGTCGCGTACTGGCTGAGCGCCACGTGCAGCGACCGCATGTTGCTCCTGACCACCGCCTCCTTGGCCGCCGCGGCCTGCAGCTGGGCCAGCTTGTATTGGGGCAGGACCACGGCCAGCGCCATGATCCCCAGCGCGGCCAGCCCCAGCATGCAGCCGATGCCCTGGCCCGGCGCGAGCGCCAGCCAGTTTTTCTTCGGGTTCGGCTCGGGCATGGCCGCGCCGCATCGGCCGCAGTTCCTGGCCCCGGCGTCGTTGGGGGTCCCGCAATACGGACAGAACATGGCGATCGCTCCGTGTGCAGATTGTGTCTTCGCCGTTTTTCCGCGCCCCTTAGCGCAGGCCCCAGACCTTGTGCATCTGCGCGATGATGCGGGCGCCCGGCAGGTGCCGGTCGGCCAGGGCCAGGCACCGCCGCACGTACTGCATGTCGGGCGCCAGCACCCCCGTGGCGGGCTGCAGCACCAGCGGCATCCCGCGGTCGGCCGCGGCCACCAGCCGCGCGGCGGCCTCGATCTCGTCGGGCTCGGTGCCCGCCGTCACCACCAGCTTGGCGAACACCTTGCTTTGGGCCGCGGCCAGGAACTGGCGGTGCGTGCCCCATTGTGCCCTGCAGCCGGCCGAGGGCAGCTTGATGTCCATCGCCACCACATCGACCAGCTCCGCCAGCCGCGCCATCTCATCCGGCAGCGTGCCGTTGGTCTCGAGGTACAGTTTGAGCTTGGCCTCCTTGAGTCGCGGCCCGACCTCGGCGATGAAATGGCCCCACAGCAGCGGTTCGCCGCCGGTCAGCGAGACGAATTCGCCCGGCCGCGCGATCTTCGTCGTTTCTGCGACGACCTGATCGCCCGTCATCTCGCTGGCCTTCGACTCGTCGCTGGCATAGCGCGTGTCGCAGTACTCGCAGGACAGGTTGCAGCCGCAGAAACGCACGAAAGTCATCGGCTCGCCCAGATGGATGCCCTCGCCCTGCAGGGAGTGGAATATCTCGATGATCTTCGCGGTCGTCATCATTCTTCTTTCGCGTCGCCGGCCTGGGCGGGTAGATAACTTTACACCCAACCGCGCGTAAAATCAACTCTTAAATGACGAAGCCCCGCATTTTGCGGGGCCGGTGTCCTTCAGCGCGGCAGCACCGCCGCGCTGGTCGCGTATTCGGGGACCATCTGGCGCCCCTTGCTGAGCCTGACGCCGATCCGGCCGGGCTTGAGCAGGGCGAAGATCTTCCGCTGCTCGGACAATTCCTTCCACACCGGATACCCCGGACTGATCCTGCGGGTCAGTTTCCACCCGGCTCGTTGCGCGAGCCGATTGTTGCACCACTTTGCCAGGGCCTCGGTCAGTTCGGCGGCCAGCCCGTGCAGCAGGAATTTCTGCTCGGCGGTCAGCCGTTTGATCCGTTTCAGGTCGGTCCCCAACGTGACAAGCTGCATGCCGAGCACTGCCTGTTGCCGCAGCAGGCTGCTTTCGAACTGCGGGCCGCTGTCGCGCATGACCGCATACACCGCCATGGGCTTGATCACCGGCCGCAGGATGCTCCACAAGCCAATCAGACGGGTCTCGGCCTCGAGCCGCTGTTTTTGCGAGAGCTTGCCGAGCTTCCAGCGCTTTTCGAATAAAGCGGCTTTATCGAGCAATGCGAATATCTGCGCTGCGGGTACGCGTTTGACCACCGTGGTCCTGACGTTCTTCTCGACTCCCGGGACCCGAACCGCTTTTCCCCTCGTTTGCTTTTTCCCTTTTCGTCGTTTGCCTTTTTGTCCGTGGATCTTCTTGTCCCGGCCCATGATCGCGGCCAGCGCGGCCAGCCCGGCCATCGCGTCTTTTGCGTAATAAACCCCGGCCGGATACAGCGGCCGCATTTCCTTTTCCAGGTATTTTTGCGTCAGCGCCGCGCCGCCGCAGATCACCGGGATGCTCAGCCCCGCCTCCGCGAAGATCTCCAGGTACTCGGCCATCGCCTTGACCGACTCCACCAGCAGCCCTGAGAGGCCGATGGCGTCGGGTTTGTGCCGCTTCGCGGCGATGAGGATGTCCTCTGCCGATTGCCTGATCCCCAGGTTAATGACCCGGTAGCCGTTGGCCGTCAGGATCATGTCGACCAAGTTCTTGCCGATGTCGTGGATGTCGCCGCGCACCGTGGCCAGCACGATGGTGCCCTTGGCCGCGACGTTCTTCCGCTTGAGCTGCGGCGCCAGCAGCGCCATCGCCTGCTTGACCACCTCGGCCGAGCGCAGCACGAACGGCAGCTGCAGCTGTCCCTTGGAGAACAGCCTGCCGACCTCGTCCATGCCCGGCAGCAGCATGGCCTGGATGATCGCTGTGGCGGCGTGCGCGCGCAGCAGCTCAGCGATCAGCGCCTCGAGGCCGTCCGCGTTGCCCTCGATCACCTGTCTGGTCAACCGCTCATTGGTAGGAATCCGGACGGCCTTCTGTTCCTGCGTTTCCGGGCTAGCTATCCGCGAAAAGTGCTCCAGCAGCCGCTCCAGCGGCGTCTTCGCCGCGGTGATCCGGTTGAGGATCAGGTCGTCGCAGAGCTGCCGGACCTCGCCCGGTATCTGGTGCAGCGGCCTGATCTTGCCGGCGTGGATGATGGCTGCGTCCAGCCCGCGTTCCACCGCATGGCGCAGGAACACCGAGTTGAGATATGGCCGCGCGGCCTGCGGCAGGCCGTAGGAAACATTGCTGACGCCCAGCGAGGTGAACGCCAGAGGATACATCTTTTTGACTTGGGCGATGCCATCGAGCGTTTCCACCGCCGCCGTACGAAGCGAAGCTTCGCCGCTGCCCAAAGTGAAGGTCAGCAGGTCGAACAGCAGGTCGCGATCAGATAAACCTCCACGCAATGCCAATTCGCGCAGCCGCGACGCGACCTCGACCTTGCGGGCCGCGGTCATCGCCATGCCCTGTTCGTCGATGGCCAGGCACACCAGCGCCGCGCCGTACCTGGCGCACAGCGCGATGACCCGCTTGGCCTTGTCCTCGCCGTTCTCCAGGTTGGCCGAGTTGACCGCGCAGCGCCCGGCCAATCGCTTTAATCCTGCTTCGACCGCGGCCGGATCGGTGCTGTCGATCACCACCGGCGCCCGCAACCGTTGGTTCAGCATCGAGGTAAACCGCGAAAGGTCGGAGACCTCGTCGCGGCCGGCCGCTGCCAGCGACAGGTCGATGGCGTGCGCTCCCTCGCGCTCCTGCTCCAGCGCCATCGCCGCCATGCCCTCGAAATCGTCCTCCAGCAGCAGGCTCTTGAAGACCCGGCTGCCGCTGGCATTGGTGCGCTCTCCCAGGATCAGGGGCTTCGGTTGGACATCGATCTCCTGCGCCTGGAATAGCGAGGTCAGGCAGGCTTTTCTCTGCTTCGCTGGTTTTCGCGCTTCAATGCCCTGTAACGCATCCGCAAGTGCTCTAATGTGCTCCGGTGTCGTGCCGCAGCAGCCGCCCGCGATGTTCAAGCCCGGATGCTTCGCATACCGCGCCAGCTGCTCTGCGAAGCTTTCGGCTTTGAGCGAATAAACCGCACCGCCGTTGACCAGCTTGGGCAATCCCGCGTTGGGCATCACGGAAAGTAATTTCGTCGAATGGGCGGATAGATAATGAATGGCCTCGGACATTCCTTCAGGGCCCATACCGCAATTGAGGCCGATGGCAAGGACCGGCAATGGCTCAATCGTCCCGAGCACCGTTGCGATGTCGGAGCCCGTCAATGTCCGACCGGTCTGGTCGATCGTGACTTGCGCGATTATCGGAATGCGTGGAGCGACCCCCTGCGCAGCGATGATCGCGGCCTTGAGCTGCAGCAGGTCCTGCGAGGTCTCGCAGATGAAGCAGTCCACGCCGCCCTCCAGCAGGCCCTGCGCCTGTTGCGTGTAGCTGGCGACCAGCTCGTCGAAGGTGATCTGCTCTAAACTTGGCAGTTTCGAGCCCGGGCCAATGGAGCCGGCCACAAAACAAGGCGCATCGGGCTTCGCCCATTCATCGGCGGCCTTGCGGGCGATGGATGCTGCGGCCTTGTTGATCTCCACGCAGCGCTCCGACAGCCCATGTTCGGCCAAGATATGCGCCGCGCCGCCGAAACTGTTGGTCTCGACCATCTGCGCGCCGGCCGTGAAATAATCGCGGTGGATCTGCGTGACGACATCCGGCCGCGAGATGTTGAGATACTCGTGGCAGCCCGCATGCCCGTCGTAGTCCTGGTCGGACAACCCGGCCTTGAGCAGGCAGCTGCCCATCCCGCCGTCGCAGATCAGAATTTTATCTGATTTCTTCGATATATATGTGAGTATGTCTATTCTCATCATTGAGTACCAGTAATTGAAGCGTACGAATTACTATTGCTCTTTTATCCTATTCAATACCGATTGAATGAAATCCGACTTGGCATTTGTATAACCATCTCGGTCATTGCCATATTGCGCGGCCAGCGTTTGTTTCAACCGGAAGTATTCATTGGCAACATCCTGGTGCAGACGCAAATAGTCGCGATAAAGGATGTGTTCCTCCAGGTAGGGGTTTCCCTCCTCGATAAGATGCAGATGGTGAGTACGTTTTCCGGTCAACGGTGATATTTTCAGGAAAAACTGCCGGCCGGGTATCCCGGCCTCGCCACGATGCTGATATCCCCTCGGCTTCAAGGCAGTGATGCATGTTTCAAGATTTTTCAGCGTATGCAGCGATGCGGTAATATCGATGATCGGTTTGGCGCCCAACCCGGGTACGGCCGTGCTGCCGATGTGCTCGATCCGCGCGATATGCACCCCGATGGCCCCAGTGATCAGGTGTTTCTCACTGTCGTAGAGCATTGGCCAGACAGGATCGTACGGAACTATGACAATCGCCTCGTCCATTTGGAATATTCAGATCAGCCCCTTGCTCTTCAGCGTCCCCAGCACCTCGGCCACCGACCCGCCCTTGCCCATGGTGTAGAAATGCAGGCAGGGCACCTGTTGTTCCAACAGGTCGAGGCATAGCTTGACCGCGAAGGTTATACCGGCCTGGCGCGACGCCGTGTGGTCGGCCGCGCCGCGGATCTGCGACACCAGCGCGTCCGGCAGGTTGACGTGGAAGTCGCGCGGGATGGCCGTCAGCTGCCGCTCCGACGTGATCACCTTGACGCCGGGGATGATCGGCACATTGATTCCTTCCTTCCGCGCCAAAGCGACGAAGTTGCCGAAGGCCGAGGCGGAAAAGACCATCTGGCTGATGATGTAGTCGGCGCCCTGGTCCACCTTGTGCTTCAGGTTCTTGATGTCCTCGGCCAGGTTGGGCGCCTCGTAGTGCTTCTCGGGGTAGCCGCCCACGCCCACGCAGAAGTTGGTGGGGATGGCGTCATCCAGCTTCTCCAGGTACTCGCCGCGGTTGAGCGCCGCGATCTGCCGCACCAGCTCGGACGCGTATTTGTACCCGTCCGGCTCGGCCACGTACTCGTTGTATCCCGGCGGCGGGTCGCCCCGGATCACGAACAGGTTCTCGAAGCCCAGGTACTGCAGGTCGATCAGGGCATCCTCGGTCTCGTAGCGGTTGAACCCGCCGCAGATCAGGTGCGGCACGGTCTCGATGCGGTAGCGGTTGGCGATGGCCGCGCAGATGCCCACGGTGCCCGGCTTCTTGCGCTTGGGCACCTTGCGGATGGCCCCGTTGTCCTGCTCCTCGTAGACGATGCTCTGCTGGTGGTAGGTGACGTTGACGAACGAGGGCGTGTACGGCGACAGCAGGTCCAGCGTGTCGTAGATGCCCTGGATGGTGTGGCCCTTCTCCGGCGGCGTGATCTCCAGCGAGATCAGCGGTTTGGCGCGCTTGTTGAGATGCTCGGTGACGTGCATGATGCTGTCCCATGTAGTGGTGGTACTATAAGAATACCGCAGGATAATACCAAAGTCAAGAAATGTAATCCGCCGCTTCGTGCGAAATATATGGCCTGTCACCCTGCGACAGGCTCAGGGTGACGATCAAATGTCATGTTGAGCTTGTCGACGCATGACAACGTCCTGTTGTTGCCGCGCGACGACCTTCAGTTCCCCCCAGATGCCGATCGCTTCCCCGATGATGATCGCGCATCCCTTGATCTGCGGCTGTGACCGCGCATATGCCAGCGCAGCG
This sequence comes from Candidatus Edwardsiibacteriota bacterium, assembly GCA_035506015.1. Classification (GTDB taxonomy): domain Bacteria; phylum Edwardsbacteria; class AC1; order AC1; family EtOH8; genus DATJQG01. The sequence goes on along the minus strand of DATJQG010000276.1, from coordinate 5,893 downwards.
TTGACATCACCCTTCGTCTTGACCATGTTGCCGACGGCCGTGGCGTAGGCGTCGGCCACCGCGGCGCTGTCCGCCAGGACGCAGGCGGCGTCCGCGTTGCCGAAGCTGAGCGAATGGCCCACCGTGCCGGACGAGGTTGCCAGCCCGAACGGCTCGCCGCCGGCGTCGATCTCCAGCGCGACCTTTTCGCTGAGCGGCGAGCCCCCGGCGTGCACCATGATGCGGCAAGGCCCGTCGCGCCTGACGAACAGGTCCCCGCCGTTCTCGACGATCACCTCGCGGGAATGCTGCAGTAATACCCTGCCGACAGATTCGGCGATGGCCCCGGCCACGGCCGCCATCGGCCCGACGGTAGCGAGCCGACCGGCATCGAGCATTTCCCTGATCAGCGGCGGCGCTGCTGGATCCTCGGGCAATGGGGCCAGCGAGGTCAGGAATACCGGACATTGCGTAATGTGCCGTTGGAGCTGGCCGCGCAGGGCGACGACTTCCCGCAGCGCGGCATCGGACAGGTCGCTCCCCGCGCTGATCCACAGGTCGGTCTCGCCCCGCACGACGTTGAAGCTGACGCCGCCCGCGGGCCGCATCGCCGCGCGGTACAGCCGCGGCTGGTATGCCAGGGCCTTCACAGCAGCAGCTCCATCGCCCGGCGCGGGCAGGCCTTCAGGCACTGCCCGCAGGCCGTGCAGCGGCCGTTGTCGAAGGCGATCCTGCCGCTGCCGGCCTCCGCCGCGAAGCAGCGGGCCGGGCAGAACCCCAGGCAGGCCCCGCAGTCCACGCAGCGCCGCTCGTCGCGGTGGATCTGCTGGTCGAGCTGCGAGGCCGAGACCCCGGCCTGCCTGAGGAACTCCAGCCCCCGTTCCATCGCCTCCTTGGCGCCGGTCAGCTCCAGCAGCATGATGCCGTAGTTGCCGGGATCGATGGTGGCCCGCAGGATGTTGAAATCGAGCTTGAATTCCCCGGCCAGCCTGCTGACCACCGGGCGGTCGGCCACGGCCGCGGGGAAATGCAGGATGAAGCGGCGCGCGATCATGGCCGCACCTCCGCGACCGCCTCGTTGAGCGGCTTGAGCGGGGGCAGCGATCCTGCCGCGGGCAGGGGCGCTACCGGCGCGGTCAATTCGAACTTCCCGCTGGTGATCCACTGTTTCAGCGTCTGCGCGATCTCCCGGGCCTTTGCCAGGCTGGACAATGGCGCGGTCGGCACTGTTTTGCCGCCGACCGTGATCCGCCCGCTGCGCAGCTCGGCGTAGCTGACCTCGGCCAGCACCTCGCCGCCGCGCTCGGGATAGGTCGACGAGTAATCGACCACTGGGGCCAGGATGTCGGCGTCCGTGACCAGGGTATGCCGCAGTATTTCCTCTGAGAGAATCGGGATCGGCACGCCGATGCCCACCGCCAGCGTGGCGCCGTAGCCCAGCATGCTCATTCCCGCCAGGAACCGCGGGCTCATTTGCTTGAGGTCGCCGATCACCGCCAGCGTGGCACCGCCCCGCTTGGGAACCCCATTTTCACCGCGCAGCGGGTCGGGATTGAACTGCGTCCCGGGCCAGGCCACGTAGCCGATGCCGCCGCCCAGGAAGATCTTGGTGCCGATCCCGGTGCTGCGGCAGTACGGGTCGTTGAGCAGCGGCGAGAGCTGCCCCGCGCTGCTGTAGGTGGCGTTGGCCAGCTGCGGCCGCAGCACGCCCATGTAGGTGTGGATCGTCCGGTCGGAGCGGTTGACCGCCACGTTGTAGTTCTGGTAGCAGTTGCGCGGGTTGAACAGCACCGCCTCGTTGATGCTGTCGAGGCCGATCAGGGCCTCGATGGCGCGGCGCGGGTAGCAGTCGGTGCCGCAGGCCGCAGCGACCAGCCGGACCTTTTTGCCGGACACCAGGTCCTCGATCACGTGGCCGCCGCCGTAGCGGAATTCGCCGGGATGGAAGCGGTTGCCCGGGTCGTCGGCCGGCGCGGCCGTGGCGCCCAGAAAGACGTCGGCCGCGGCCAGCCCGGTGTAGGCCGGGACGCCGTTGAGCAGGGCCGTGCCGCCGCCCAGCTTGATCCGCGGCCGGCTGTGCCCCAGGTTGAAGTAGGCGCCCGACGAGCACATCGGGCCGAAGGTGCCCGTGGTCACCACGTCCACGTCGCGCGCCGCCTGTTCCGTGCCGTGCTCGGCCGCGTAGCCGATCACTTCCTCGGCGGTCAGCACCAGGGCTTCGCCCCGCTCGATCCGCTGGTTGATCTGGTCCAGAGTCTTGGCCATGTCCGTCCCTCCAATGGATGTTGGAGAGAGGCGGGAAGGGCTTCCTAACGGAAAAACCCTTTCCCGAAGCGCGTGCCATCAGGAAAGGGTTTTTCGGCCTTTCGCTCATCTTCAAGTGATATGGCATCACTTCAGGACTTAGCACCTTGGGCACCTTGCGGTCCCAGGTTGCTGAGGCTTCATCGGGCCTGTCCCTCCGCCTCTCTGGATGAGAAATGTGGCCAGTATGGTAGCAGATTACCGCATGCTTGTCAAGAAAAAAATGCGCCGCCGTTCATTTCGCCGTTTCCGGCGCCGCCAGCCGGTCCAGGCCGTGTTCGTCCAATTCGTCCCACCACCTGTCGAGATGGGGCTGCAGGGCCGCGTCGTAGTCCTCGTCGCTCATCTCGTGCACCGCGTCGTGGCCGCGCTCGGCCAGCAGGTCGCGCTCGGCCAGCCGCTCGGCGATGAAGTCCCAGAACACGTTCTCGTCGTAGATGTCGACCAGCGGCCCCAGCGTCTTGGCCATCGCCGCCGTGGGCTTGAAGATTTTCTGCTTGGCGTCGCGCTCGATCCAGTCGCCGCAGCCGTTGTCCGCGGCCAGGGCGTAGACCTTCTGCTGGGTCTTCTCCAGCATGAACCGCTTGGTCTCCTTCTCGTAGGCGTTGGCCACCCATTCGCCCAGGTAGGCCAGCGCCAGCAGGTCGCGCAGTTGCTCCTTGGTCAGCTCGATCTTCATCGCGCCTGCTCTCCCGTGAGAGCGGGGTCGGGCAGGCCGGCCCCGGCGAAACCCTTGGCCCGCAGCAGGCAGGAGTCGCACCGGCCGCAGGGCTTGGCCCCGCCGCGGTAGCAGGACCAGGTCAATTCGTAGGGCACACCCAGTTTCATACCGAGCTTGATGATCCGGGATTTGGACATTTTCACCAGCGGCGCCACGATCTTGATCGCCCTGCCCTCGCGCCCGGTTTTGGTGCCAAGCTTGAACGCTTTCGCCATCGCTCGGATGTAGTCCGGGCGGCAGTCGGGATAGCCGGAATAATCCAGCGCGTTGGCGCCGATCATCACCGCGCCGGCGCCGATGGCCTCGGCATAGGACAGGCCGAACGCCAGGAAGATGGTGTTGCGCGCCGGGACGTAGGTGGACGGGATCTGCTTGCCGATCGCTTTGGCCGAACGCGGCTGCGGCACCTTCATCGCCGGATCCAGCAGGCTGCTGCCCTGCCACGGCAGGTTGAACCGGACCAGCTCGTAATCGGCGCGGCAGCGCCGGCACAGCGCCATCGCCGAACGCAGCTCGCGGTCGTGGCGCTGCCCGTAGTCGAACAGCAAGGCGTGGGGCTCGTAGCCCCGGTCCTTCGCCCAGTACAGCACCGTGGCCGAGTCCAGCCCCCCGGACAGCAGGACGACGGCGTTGTTACGACGGGCCATAGGTGGCGAACGACGACTCGGTCTCCCACACCGTCACCCTGCTGACCTTGATCTTGCGGGTGTTGAACTTCAGGTTCATCTCCTCCCAGACCAGCTTGGCGATGTTCTCGGCGGTGGGGTTGAGCTTGTCGAACGGCTTGACCTCGTTGAGGTCCTGGTGGTCGAACCGCTGCAGCAGCTTGTCCAGCGCCTGGCGCAGCACGCCGAAGTCGGCCACCATGCCCGAGCGGTCGACGATCGGCGACTTCAGTTCCATCTCGACCTTGTAGTTGTGGCCGTGCATCCGCTCGCACTTGCCCTCGTAGTCCCGCAGGTGGTGCGCCGCGGAAAAATGCTTGATGACGGTGGCGTAATACATGATCCGTTGTCCGCTGTGTGATGGTCGATGATCGCCCGTTCGTGTTTCAGTATATCCGGACCATACCGTCAGCCGCGCCGGCGGCGGTTGCCGCCGCGGCCGTACTGGCCGCGCGGCCCGGTGGCCGCATGCCCGCCGCCGCGCCGCGGCGCGGCGCCGGGGGCCGCCGCCGGGGCCGTGGAGTGCCAGCGGTGGTCGCTGACCACCGGGATCGGGCGGCCCAGCAGTTTCTCGACCTGGCGCAGGTCGTCGCGCTCCTCGCGGTCGCAGAAGGTGATGGCCGTGCCCGCCGCCCCGGCCCGACCGGTGCGGCCGATGCGGTGGACGTAGGCCTCGGGTTCGTGCGGCACGTCGAAGTTGATGACGTGCGAGATGTCCTCGATGTCGATGCCGCGCGACACCACGTCCGAGGCCACCAGCACCCGGGCCGCGCCGCTCTTGAACGCGGCCAGCACCCGCTCGCGCGCGCCCTGCGACTTGTCGCCGTGGATGGCCGAGGCCGGGATGCCCCAGCCCGTCAGCTTGCGCGCCACGCGGTCGGCCCGCACCTTGGTGCGGGTGAACACCAGGGCCCGGCGCAGCGCCGGGTCGGCCAGCAGCTGGCGCAGCAGGTCGGCCTTGTCGTCGCGCTCCACGAAGTAGACCGACTGCTCCACGGTCTCGGCCGCCGAGGTGTCGGGCGTCACCGAGATCGGCACCGGGTTGTCGAGGATGCCGCCGGCCAGCGTGCGGATCTCGGCCGGCATGGTGGCCGAGAAGAACAGGGTCTGGCGGCGGGCCGGCACCTTGGCCACGATCTTCTTGATGTCGTTGATGAAGCCCATGTCCAGCATCCGGTCGGCCTCGTCCAGCACCAGGATCTCGACCTTGGACAGCAGGATCAGCCGCTGCTCCATCAGGTCCAGCAGCCGTCCGGGCGTGGCCACCAGGATGTCCACGCCGCCGTACATCGCCTTGACCTGGATGCCCTGGTAGACGCCGCCGTAGACCACGGCGTACTTCAGCTGGGTGTGGCGGCCGTAGGCCTTGAAGCTCTCGCCGATCTGCGCCGCCAGCTCGCGGGTGGGCGTGACGATCAGCGCCCGGATGCTGCGGTAGCGCTGCGCCGTGACCTCGGGGCGGTCCAGCTTCTGCAGGATGGGCAGGGCGAAGGCCGCGGTCTTGCCGGTGCCGGTCTGGGCGCAGCCCAGCACGTCCCGGCCGGCCAGGGCGTGGGGGATGGCCTGGGCCTGGATGGGGGTGGGCGCGAGGTACCCCTCCTCGCGGACCGCGCGCAGCAGCGGCTCGATCAGCTGGAGGTCTTCGAAGTTCGCGGGCGTGGGCATGGGCGTGGGCATGGGGGCGATTCTAGTCGGAGGTCCGAGATTTTCAGAAAAGAACCGGGCGCCCGAGGGCGCCCGGTCTGGCGTTCAGCCTCTCGGCCAGTGGCGCTATACTCCCGCGCTCACCTTGGTGACGTTGGCCGCCTTGGGGCCCTTGGGCGCCTGGATCACGTCGAACTGGACGGTGTCCCCCTCGCTGAGGGTCTTGAAACCCTCCATCTGGATGGACGAGTGGTGCACGAACACGTCGGTCCCATCGTCCATCTGGATGAACCCGTAACCCTTCTGGTCACTGAACCACTTCACCTTACCCGTAGGCACGTACCACCTCCGCACATCATGGCCGCCGACAAAAAAGCGCGGCTGCGGGAGACCGCAACCGCTTCCAACCAGAGCTCACTCCTGTCGGCTCGTGAATGGGCTCTGCAGACGTTGCGCACTGGAACTCCCCAAGGCACGGAAGCTTATACCCCGCGGAGCTTCACATGTCAAGAATATTTCGTTCGGGAGTTCGCTCGTTTCCTCAGAGCCCCCCGTTTTCTCCTTGCCGGACAACGGCCCG
>DATJQG010000275.1:0-2210 GCA_035506015.1 Candidatus Edwardsiibacteriota bacterium | reverse complement strand
CCGCCGCCAGGTTGATCAGCCGGCCGTCGCCCAGGATGCAGACCTTCTTGCCGCCGGCCAGCGTGAACTCCTCGACGAACTCCCGGGTCTCGCGCTTGGCCTTGGCGATCTTCTTCAGCCCGGTCAGGTCAAGCTCGACGTTGAAGTGGCCGGAGTTGGCCACGATGGCGCCGTCCTTCATCGCCCGGAAGTGCTCGGGCCGCACCACGTTGATGTCGCCGGTGACGGTGATGAACACGTCGCCCAGCCGGGCGGCGTCCTTCATCGGCATCACCCGGAAGCCCTCCATCACGGCCTCCAGCGCCTTGACCGCGTCGATCTCGGTGACGATGACGTTGGCGCCCATGCCCCGGGCCCGCATCGCCAGGCCGCGGCCGCACCAGCCGTAGCCCGCCACCACGAAGGTCTTGCCCGCCAGCAGGATGTTGGTGGCCCGCAGCACGCCGTCCAGCGTGCTCTGGCCCGTGCCGTAGCGGTTGTCGAACATGAACTTGGTCTGGGAGTCGTTGACCGCGATCACCGGGAACGCCAGGCTGCCGGCCTTCTCCATGCTGCGCAGCCGGATCACGCCGGTGGTGGTCTCCTCGGTGCCGCCGGTGATGTTGCGGATCAGGTCGCGCCGCTTGGTGTGCAGCTCGCTGACCAGGTCGGCGCCGTCGTCCATGGTGACGTTGGGCCGCTGGTCCAGCGCCTGGTTGATGTGGCGGTAGTACTGGTCGTGGTTCTCGCCCTTGATGGCGAAGGTCTGGACCCCGTACTCCTTGACCAGCGCCGCGGCCACGTCGTCCTGGGTGGACAGCGGGTTGGAGGCGCACAGCCGCAGCTCGGCGCCGCCGGCCTTGAGCGTCCGCATCAGGTTGGCGGTCTCTGCCGTGACGTGCAGGCAGGCCGACAGCTTGACCCCTTTGAGGGGCTTCTCCTTCTCGAACCTGGCCCGGATGATGCGCAGCACCGGCATGAAGCTTTCGGCCCACTCGATGCGGTTGCGGCCCTTGCCGGCCAGCTTGATGTCCTTGATGTCGTAGTTCATTCCTGCTCCTCGTTACTTTTTGGCCGCGTTGCGCAGCTTGGCGGCGACGTCGGTCTCTTCCCAGACGAAGCCCTCGTCCTCGCGGCCGAAATGGCCGTAGGCGGCGGTCTTGCGGTAGATCGGGCGCCGCAGCTTCAGCATGTCGATGATGCCGTGCGGCGTCAGGTTGAAGTGGGCGCGGATCAGCTTGGTCAGCCGGGCGTCGTCCACCGTGCCGGTGCCGTAGGTCTCCACCGAGATCGAGACCGGGTCGGCCACGCCGATGGCGTAGGCCAGCTGGATCTCGCAGCGCCGGGCCAGGCCCGCCGCCACGATGTTCTTGGCGATGTAGCGCGCCGCGTAGGCCGCGCTGCGGTCGACCTTGGTCGGGTCCTTGCCCGAGAAGCAGCCGCCGCCGTGCCGCGCCAGGCCGCCGTAGGTGTCGACGATGATCTTGCGGCCGGTCAGCCCGGTGTCGCCCTGCGGCCCGCCGATCACGAAGCGGCCGGTGGGGTTGACCAGGATGGTGGTGTCGTCGTCGATCATCCGCTTGTCGATCACCTTGGCGATCACGTGCTTGATCACGTCCTTGCGCACCCGGGCCTCGGGGGCGTCGGGGTGGTGCTGGGCCGAGATGATGATGGTGTCCACCCGCTTGGGCTTGCCGTTGTCGTACTCCACGGTGACCTGGGACTTGCCGTCGGGCCGCAGGTAGTCCAGCGTGCCGTTCTTGCGGACGTCGCTCAGCCGCTTGGCCAGCTTGTGCGACAGCATGATCGGCATCGGCATCAGCTCGGGCGTGTCGTCGCAGGCGTAGCCGAACATCATGCCCTGGTCGCCGGCGCCGCCGACGTTGACGCCCAGCGCGATGTCCGAGGACTGCTCCTGGATGGCGGTCAGCACGCCGCAGGTCTCGTAGTCGAAGCCCATCTTGGCATCGGTGTAGCCGATCTCCTTGATCATCTCGCGCACCACGCCCGGGATGTCGATGTAGGCGTTGGTGGAGACCTCGCCGGCCACGAACACCACGCCGGTGGTCACCAGCGACTCGATGGCCACGCGGCCGTTGGGGTCCTTCTCCAGGATGGCGTCCAGGATGGCGTCCGAGATCTGGTCGCACATCTTGTCCGGGTGGCCCTCGGTCACCGACTCCGAGGTCAGCAGCCGTTTCTCGATCATGACATTCTCCTTTTGTTTATAC
>DATJQG010000274.1:0-4916 GCA_035506015.1 Candidatus Edwardsiibacteriota bacterium | reverse complement strand
AATAGTTTGGTGTTCGATCCGATCTGGAACAGCGTGTTCTTGGTAATGGGCAGTTTCTTCCCGTAGTCGCGACAACCGTACCCCTTGGCGAACACCAGCCGGTCCTTGGCGACAATGCCGACGCCCACCCCGGGAACGTTCCAGTCTCGGAGAATTTTCTCCATATAGGCGTCAAAGCCGTCCAGTTTCTTGGCGATGCCCATGTTGTTATCGCGTTTGCTCGTAATTCGCCCTTAGATGAAGCGCCGCACCATTGCTGATGCGGCGCTTCGCGTGCATCCTACATCTTGGCCGCGATGTGCTTGGCCAGGTCGACCACGCGCATCGAGTAACCCCACTCGTTGTCGTACCAGGACACCACCTTGAAGAACCGCTTCTCGCCCTTGAGGTTGTTCTGCATGGTGGCCAGCGAGTCGTAGATCGACGAGCGCGGGTCGTGGATGAAGTCCGTCGACACCAGCTCCTCCTTGCAGTAGCCCAGGATATTCTTGAGGTAGGTCTCGGAGGCCTTCTTCATCAGGCCGTCGATCTCCTCGATGGACGTTTCCTTGACCGAGCGAAAGGTCAGGTCGACCACCGAGACGTCGGCGGTGGGGATGCGGAACGACATGCCGGTCAGCTTGCCCTTGACCGCCGGGATCACCTCGCCGGCCGCCTTGGCCGCGCCGGTGGTCGACGGGATGATGTTGATGGCCGCGGCCCGGCCGCCCCGCCAGTCCTTCTTGGACGGGCCGTCCACGGTCTTCTGGGTGGCGGTGTAGGAATGGATGGTGGTCATCAGACCGGTCTCGATGCCGATGCCCTCCTTCATCAGCACGTGCACCACGGGCGCCAGGCAGTTGGTGGTGCACGACGCATTGGAGATGATGTGGTGCTTGGCGGGGTCGTACTCGCCCTCGTTGACGCCCATCACGATGAACTTGCAATCTCCCTTGCCCGGGGCGGTGATCAGCACCTTCTTGGCGCCGGCCGCCAGGTGGCCCTTGGCCTTTTCCGAGTCGGTGAACAGGCCCGTGGCCTCGATCACCAAGTCCACGCCCAGGTCCTTCCACGGCAGCTGCGCCGGCTCCTTGGTGGCCATCACGCACTTGATCTTGTCGCCGTTGACGATGATGACATCGTCCTCGGCCGCGCCCGCGCTCTTCTCGGTGGCGACCTCGCCCTTGAACCGGCCGTGCACCGAGTCGTACTTCAGCTGGTAGGCGAAATACTTGGCATCGGTGGAGACGTCGACCACCGCCACCACGTCGAAGGCCTTGCCCAGCACGCCCTGCTCGACCATCGCGCCCAGCACCTGCCGGCCGATCCGGCCGAACCCGTTGATCCCGATCTTGAGTGCCATTCGTGTTCTCCTTTGAAGTTTATTACAATGATCTCTATTGTTGCCGGTCGCTTTGTTGATATCCGGTCGTCATCCCAAGATCGCTGCTCGCCGTGCACGTCGAGGGATCATCCTTCATCCGGTCAGGCGGGAAGCCGTCTCAGGATGACACTGTCGTCAAAGCTGCTTGACCGCGGCCTGCACCAGCGCCACGACCTGCTGTTCGTCCCACAGCGCGGTGTTGACCACCAGGTGGTAGAGCGAGGGATCCAGCCAGTCGCGGCCGTAGAAGTCGCGGATGTAGCTGGCCCGCGACTTGTCGCGCTTGTGGATGATCTCCTGCGCCTCCTTGGCGCTGACGTTGAGCTTGGCGGTCATCCGTTGGACGCGCACGTCCAGCGGCGCGCAGAACCGCAGGTGCAGGCAGCCCGGCTTGCCGGCCAGCAGCACCTGGCCGCCGCGGCCCACCAGCACCACGTTGCCCTTGGCGTACAGGCCCTCGATCGCGGTCTGGGTCAGCTTGAGGTACTGCTGCGAGTTGAAGAAATCGTACTTCTCGTACAGCCCGGCCACCATCCCCGCGGCCGAGGCCGGCATGTCGAACGCGCCCGGCGCGTAGAGCGTGGGGTTGGCCAGGAACAGGCCGTCGAGGTACTTGGCCAGCGGCGAGTATTCCTCCTGGTCGTACTTCTCGACCTTGTCGGCGCCGACCTTGGCCTGGTGCGCCACCTTGACGATCAGCGCCTTGTCGATCAGGTCGTAGCCCAGCGCGCGGGCGATGGCCTCGGCCAGGCCCTTGCCGCCGGCGCCGTGCTCCTTGGAGATGGTGATCACGGCCATGACTGCCCCCCTGTCGAATTATGAATCGCGGATAGCGAATGGCGATGGCGATCCGGCCATCTATCATTCGTAATTCGTCATCACGTGCGGAGCAATGCTCCCACCCCGCCGCTGGCCCGCAGCAGCTTCGAGCCCTCGACGAACTCGACCTTGGCCCCCATCCGCACCGCCATCTGCACCAGCGCCTCCTTCATGTCCGGCCCGTCATTGATGTCGCCGCTGTTGCAGTAGGGGCAGCGCGTCACCTTGCCGCCGGTGCCCAGCCGCAGGCAGTTGTCGCACTGCCAGCCCTGGCCGTCGTAGGACTCGTCGATCACCAGCGTCTCCACCCGGTCCTGCATCAGCGAGCCCAGCACCGGGTCGGTGCCGGCCACGGCGCGGCCGCCCTTGCTGCGGGCCAGCGTCGCCACCTTGGCGGCGATCTCCAGCGAGCCCTCGTTCTCCTTGGCCTTGAACAGCCGCATCGACTGCTCCAGCACCTTGGCGGTCGGCGTCCGCAGCTCGAAGGCGCCGGCGACCACCTGGGCCGCCCGGATCCCGGGAGCCAGCAACGCCTTCAGCTCGGCCTGCACGCCGTTCTCGGCGGCCAGGATGACGATGGCCGCGCGGTTGTTGCCGAAATAGCGGCGGGCCTGGCCCGCCACCTCCCGGAGGTGCCGGGCCACCTGCTCGCGGTGGTAGCGCTGGTGCCGCCCGTCGGCCCAGCCCATCTGCCCCTTCTTGGTCTCGTAGCCCTTGGTGGGCGCGGACGCGGTGTCGCTGATGATGTCGTGCTCGTCCTCGACCTGGCCCAGGTTGACGGTCAGCAGCCGCGCCCGGTGCTCGTCGCAGATCAGCACGCCGTAGCGGGCGTAGTCGTCGGCCAGCCGCACCAGCGGGTAGAGGTAGGGCAGCTTGGCCATCACCACGGTGTTGGGGAACGGGAACCCGGTCTGCAGCACCTCGAAGAACCCCTTGGTCTGCGACATGAAGATGGCCACGCCCTTGGTGCGCGACTCCAGCTTGCTGGCGACGTACTCGTTGATGATCTTGAAATCCTGGCGCAGCGCCTCGGCCAGCGGCCCGTGCGGCGGCATGCCATGCTCGATCCGCTGGAACTCCTTCTTGAGGTAGGGGCCGATCCGGCGCTGGCCCTTGGCGTCGGGCGTGGCGTCCAGGTAGACGCTGACCACGCAGCCCAGGTCCAGCTTGACCTTCATCATGTCCTTGAGCGTCGCCTTGATGTCGGTGATCATGACGGTCTCCCTCTATTCGCTATTCGTAATTCGCCGTTCGCCATTCACATTACGCCTTGCCGGCGCAGCCGAACAGCTTGACCTTGCCCTTGACCACCTCCTTGACCGCGTCGCGGGCCGGGCCCAGGTACTTGCGCGGGTCGAACTCGGAGGGCGACTCGGCGAACACCTTGCGGATGGCCCCGGTCAGCGCGATCCGCAGGTCGGTGTCGACGTTGATCTTGCAGACCGCCATCTTGGCGGCGCGGGCCAGGAACTCCTCGGGCACGCCGCGGGTGCCGGGCAGCTTGCCGCCGTACTTGTTGCAGATCTCCACCAGCGAAGCTGGCACCGACGACGCCCCGTGCAGCACGATCGGGAAGCCCGGCAGCAGTTTTTGGATCCGCTCCAGCCGCGGGAAATCGAGCGTCGGCTCGCCCTTGAACTTGTAGGCCCCGTGGGACGTGCCGATCGAGATGGCCAGCGAGTCGACGCCGGTCAGCTCCACGAACCTCTTGGCCTCGTCGGGGTCGGTGTAGACGGACTCCCGGGCGCCGGGCTCGTCGGAGGTCGAGGTCAGCTTGCCCAGCTCGGCCTCCACCGGCACGTTGCGCTGGCGGGCGTACTCGACGACCTTCTTGGTCAGGGCCACGTTCTCGTCGAACGGGAAGTGCGAGGCGTCGATCATCACCGACGAGAAGCCGTCGTCGACGCAGGCCTTGCACAGCTCGAAGCTGTCGCCGTGGTCCAGGTGCAGGGCGATCGGCAAGTCGGGGTAGGTCTCGACCGCGGCCTTGACCAGGTGGGTCAGGTACTCGCGCCGCGCGTACTTGCGGGCGCCGGACGACACCTGCAGGATCAGCGGCGCGCGCTCCTCGTGCCCGGCGTCGGCGATGGCCTGCAGCAGCTCCATGTTGTTGACGTTGAAGGCGCCGACGGCGTAGCCGCCCTCGTAGGCCTTTGTGAACATCTCGCGCGTTCCGACCAGTGGCATGGCGATCCTCCTTCTATAAAAGTACGGCGATTGGTTTCACTTAATGCAGGATCATCGTCGTGGCATTCACGTCCCCTGCCCCGCTCTTCAAATGGATGATATACATACCGTTCGCGATGGGCGCACCGCTCACCCCGATGGGATTCCACACGACGACATGTTTACCCGCCTGATAAAACCCCTGTGCGATGGTTCGCACATGCTGGCCAAGGACGTTATACAGATCGAGCGAAAGCATCCCCGCGGTTTGAAGATCGAACATGATGCGGCGACCCGATGCCCGCAGCCCAACCGGCCGCGTTGTGTTCGTATGCGTCGGTGTACCGCCAGCATCACATCCTGCCGGACCATATCCTGCGAAGCTCATGATTCTGCCAGAGCCGGAAGCATACAGGTAGGCATCCTTGGCAACAACATCGATAAAATTAATTGACGGTGATGTGTCTTTCTTATAGAACCCCTTTTCCACGGGCTGGGATGGATCGGTTACATCAATGAACCGGACGCCGTATTGGGAATTGCCGGTGTACACAAATCTGCCCTCTTT
>DATJQG010000273.1:0-2355 GCA_035506015.1 Candidatus Edwardsiibacteriota bacterium | reverse complement strand
TAAACCCTGGCGAACCAATCGCAGAACGCTGGCTTGTATGCGGTCAAATGGGATGGGAGGGATAATCAGAACAATGCAGTTGCTTCGGGCGTATATGTCTACCGGTTGCTTGCGGGCGATCAAACTGCAACCAAGAAAATAGTTTTATTGCGATAGCAAAACCGGACTTCAAGAAAGGCAGCCCGCACGGGCTGCCTTTCTTGTTGAAATACCATCACAAATAGGGTATCATATCATTGCCATGCCACAGGAGAAGTCCATGACATTGAAGAACCCGCTGGCCGACACGGTCTACAAGGAACGGCTCAAGCCGCGCGAGGAGGACATCCGCGGGCCGTACTTCCGCGACCAGACGGCCGTGATCCACTCGATGCCGTTCCGGCGGCTGAAGCACAAGACCCAGGTGTTCTTCTCGCCGGACAACGACCACGTCTGCACGCGGATGGAGCACACCCTGCACGTGGCCACCATCGCCTCGGCCATCTGCCGGGCCTTCGGCCTGGACGTCGACCTGGCGCAGGCCATCGGCCTGGGCCACGACCTGGGCCACGCGCCGTTCGGCCACCGCGGCGAGGAGGTCATCAACGACCTGCTGCGGGAGCACGGCGGATTCAACCACGAGCTCTACGCGCTGCGGGTGGTGGACAAGCTGGCCAACAACGGCCAGGGACTGAACCTGACCTACGGCGTGCGGGACGGCATCGTCTGCCACTGCGGCGAGAAGTATGAGCGAGAGATCGCGCCGCGCACCGAGCCGGTCGACCTGGCCACAATCAGGAAGCTGGGCATCTATCCCTGTTCCTACGAGGGCTGCATCGTGCGGGTGTCGGACAAGATCAGCTACCTGGGGCGCGACATCGAGGACGCCTACCGCGCCGGGCTGGTGCGAGAGGAGCAGATCCCGGGCAAGGTCAGGGACAACCTGGGCCGCAAGAACGGCGAGATCATCGATACCCTGGTCAACGACATCATCGCCGAGACGCAGCGCAGCGGCAAGATCTCCTTCTCGGAGGGCCAGATCGACCTGATGCGCCAGCTCTATGACTTCAACATGGCCAACATCTACCGCTCCCAGCCGCTGGTGGAGTATGGCGAGTTCTGCGAGAAGATCCTGCGCTCGCTGTTTTCCGAACTGGGATCGGTGCATGCCAAGTACGGCAGGGACTACGACCGCTACGACCACGACCCGGTGCCGCTGTTCCGGCGGTTCGGGCGGCACATCCAGAAGCTGGAGCACATCTACGACGCCGAACGGACGCCGGTGGCGGTGATCGTCGGCGACTACGTGGCCGGGATGAGCGACGACTATGCCCTGAAGTGCATGCACGAGGTGTTCATCCCGCAGCCGCTGCAGTTCGACCTGCCGCGGGGCGCCTCCGATGACTGAGCTCAGCCTCAACGACGACCATTTCTGCTTCGTCTGCGGGTCCAACAATCCCGACGGCCTGCGGCTCACGTTCCAGTACCCGGCGCCAGGCACCTGCCGCGCGGAATTCACGCCGCCCCGCAAGTTCCAGGGCTGGCAGGGTATTTTGCACGGCGGCATCGTCTCGACCCTGCTGGACGAGGCGCTGGCCCACGCCGCGGGCGGGGCGGAGCGGGGCGGAGGCGGCAGCGGCGCGGTCACGGCCGAGATCACGGTGCGGTTCAAGCGGCCGGTGCCGATCGGCCAGATGGTCCTGCTGGAGGGCCGCGTCATCAGCGACAAGGGGCGCGTGGTTGAGTGCGAGTCATTCCTCAAGGACAGCGACGGCAACGAGCTGGCCACGGCCAAGGGGAAACTGGTGAGGCCCCGTGCATAATATTTGTTCGGTTTCACGATAGCATTGTCATTCCCGCGTAAGCGGGAATCCATTCCTGGATGCCCGTTTTCACGGGCATGATACAAAATATTCCTGATAGCTACAACCAAGGAAGGAACCGACATGCCACAAATGCTTGCCATCTGTGGGCTGGACTGCGCCACCTGCCCGGCCTATATCGCGCATTCCACCAACGACAACACCTTGCGTGAAAAAACAGCCAAGCAATGGGCGCAGGATTACAAGGCTCCGTTCACACCTGAAATGATAGACTGCGTGGGGTGTACCGTTGTCGACGGACCGCACATCGGGCACTGCGCCGAATGCCAGATCCGCATCTGCGGTCTGAAGAAAAAAGAGAAAAATTGCGGCCATTGCGCGGAATATCCCTGCGCCGTCATCAGTACATTCATCGAGAACGTGCCGCCGGCCAAGGCCAACCTGGAAGCGGTTAAGAAGAATCTGAATAGGCTGTGATCGTCATCCTAAGCATGGCATTGCGCCTGGCGTCCGAAGGATCTCACGTCAAGTGGACAGATTCTTCGACGGTCAG
>DATJQG010000272.1:0-7719 GCA_035506015.1 Candidatus Edwardsiibacteriota bacterium | reverse complement strand
CTCCAGGGCAAAGAATATTCCCCCCAACGGCGCGCCGAATACCGCCGCGATCCCGGCGGCCGAGCCACAGCCGGCCAGCAAACGAAGATCACTGCCGGAAAGCTGCAGTTTCTGGCCGACGAACGATGACAACGATGCGCCGATCTCGACGATGGGGCCTTCGGGACCGGCCGAACCGCCCGAGCCGATGGTGACCGCCGACAACAATCCCTTCAACCCCATTCTCAAATCAAGGCGTCCACCCTTCAATAAAACCGATTCGATGACCTCAGGCACCCCGGATATTGCTTTATCCCGGGCAACAAAATAACGCATGGCAATGCCGACCAACAGGCCACCGACAGCCGGTATCAAACAGATCAGGTATTTCCACCAGCGCCCAATGATAAAAAGGTGCTCGGGATCATGCGGGAAGAACAGCCCGTTGCTCCAACCGATCAGGCTGCGGAACCCGACCGCCACCAAGCCCACCATCAAGCCCAAGGCGACGCTGATGACCAGCGGCTTCGCCGGGCTGACGATGGTGAGAATGTGCACCCGGTCAGAAACCGACCGCAATCGAGAACCAACAGTGTTCATTTTCCGTTTTACAGTATCAAATTATGTTCAACTTGTGAAATAGTGGCACCGGTATCTTGTCAGCGGAAAAGGCAGAATCGAACTAATAGATTCTACCTTCGTCACGTCTCCCAAAAGCGTCAACTTGAGGGATAAAATAGACTTGAATGCACTGAAAGTATATGTTCAATAGCAATCGCTAACTTATGATATATTGCTCTAGTGTTGAATACTGCAAATATTTACGTTTTAATAATCAAGCATCACAAAAGTCATACTTTACCGGTTTGGCGACGCCGGCTTGGAGCCAAATCATGCAGGAAAACGAGGGGCCATTCAGGTGATTTGTCACGCCCTGCCCTGCTGCCGGCCCCGCGGCCGCGACAGCACCCATGCGGTGACGGCGGAGCCCGCCAGCAGCAGCACGCTGACCCACTGGTTGTTGGTCAGCCCCAGCGCCGTGTACTGCGAGGGCTCGTACCAACGCAGGAAATCCAAGCCGAAGCGCCAGACCGCGTACAGCGCGATGAACAGGCAGAACATGAACCCCGGGAAGGTCTTCTTCCTGATCAGGCATAGCAGGAGCGCGAACAGCGCGAACCCGAACAGCGATTCGTAGAGCTGGGTCGGCTGGACCGGGCAGCCCAGCGTGGCGCCGGCCGCGCTGTTGGCCGGGAACCGCACGGCCCAGGGCAGCGTTGACGGCCTGCCGAAGCAGCAGCCGTTGAGGAAGCAGCCCAGCCGCCCGAACCCGACGCCCAGCGCGAACGCGGGCGCGACCAGGTCGGCCAGCGGCCACAGCGGCAGTTTGCGCCGGCGCATGAACAGGATCGCGGCCGGCACCGCCAGCAGCACGCCGCCGTAGAAGGTCAGCCCGCCCTCCCACACCGCCAGCATCGACCAGTAATTGGCCCGGTAGTCGTCGAGGTGCGACAGCACGTAGAAGGCCCGCGAACCGACGATGGCGGCCACCATCACCACCAGGGCGAAATCCAGGATGGCGTCGGCGTCCATGCCGCGGGGCTTGGCCAGGCGCTGGATCACGGCGGTGCCGGCCAGGAACGCGATGGCCAGCATCAGGCCGTAACTGTGGAGCGTCAACGGGCCGATGGTCAGGATGTCGGGCAGCATCTATGCAGTGAAATGTTCAACGTTGAACGTAAAGATGTTCATGGTCAATCAGTATTCGTAGCGGCGCAGGCCGATGCCCAGGACGATGCCGCACATCGCCAGCATCGTGATCACCGACGAGCCGCCGTAACTGACGAACGGCAGCGGGATGCCGGTCACCGGCAGCATCCCCAGCGTCATCCCGATGTTGAGGAAGATGTTGAAGCCGATCAGCGACAGGATGCCCATCGCGGTGAGCGACGCGAAGCGGTTGCGGGTCTGGCGGGCGATCAGCACGCCGCGGTACAGCAGCCAGCCGTAGAGCGCCAGCACCAGCGTGATGCCCCACAGCCCCAGCTCCTCGCCGATGGTCGAGAAGATGAAGTCCGTGTGCTGGGCCGGCAGGAACGACAGCTTCTTCTGGGTGCCCCCCAGGTAGCCCTTGCCCAGCCAGCCGCCCGAGCCGATGGCGATCTTGGACTGCAGCACGTGCCAGCCCGAGCCGCGGGGATCGACGCCGGGGTTGACGAAGTTGAGGATCCGCTTCCGCTGGTAGTCCTTGAGGTGGTCCCACAGCGCCGGGGCGGCGCTGCCGATGGCGGTGTTGAACAGGCCCAGCGGGATGGCGTGCTGGGGCTTGACCCGGAACACCAGGAACGCGGCCAGCAGGATCACCATGAACCCGATCCAGGTCGGCATCGAGACCACGGCCAGCATCGACAGGGCCGGCGACAGGATGAAGAAGATGTCGCGCAACGGCGTGCCGCGCCAGAAGACGATCCCCAGGAAGATCACGGCGAACGACAGCGACGTGCCGAGGTCGGGCTCGACCAGCACCAGCAGCAGCGGAGCCGCGGTCACGGCCAGCGGCAGCACGAAGCGCCTGAACACGCCGCCCTCCTTGTGGGCCTGGGCCGACAGCTTGGCCAGCAGGAACACCGTCGCCAGCTTGGCCAGCTCCGACGGCTGCAGCTGGAAGAAGCCGATGTCGATCCAGCGGTGGGTCCTCATGTGGACCGGCAGGAACAGCACCAGCACCAGCAGCCCCAGCGACAGCAGGTAGAGCGGCCAGGCGAAGGCTTCCCAGTAGCGGAACGGCACCGCCGCCATCGTCAACAGTGCGGCCATCCCGGCCAGCACCCAGACCAGTTGCCGCAGCCACAGCCCAACCAGCGCCGGCTGGTCGACCTGGGTGGCGCTGTAGACGGCCATGATGCCAAGCAGCGACAACAGCGCCGCGGCCAGCAGGAACTGCGCGTCGAAATCGCGGCCGGTGCGCATCGCGAGCCAGGCCATCTATTCCTCGGCCACGGCGGTCGGGGGCCTGGGCGTCAGGCCGTGGCGCGCCAGGTAGGACGCCATGATCTGTCCGGCGATGGGCGCGGCCACGTCCGAGCCGTGGCCGGCGTTCTCCACGATCACCGCCACCGCGATGGCGGGGCGCTCCCGCGGGGCGAACCCGGCGAACCACGAATGGTCCTTGCCGTGCGGGTTCTGGGCGGTGCCGGTCTTGCCGGCCACGTCGATCCCGGCGATGCGCGCCGCGCCGCCGGTGCCGCCCTCCTCGTTGACCACGCCCCACAGCATCGATTTCAGCGCGGCGACGGTGGCCGGGGACAGCGGCAGCCGGTCGAACACCCGCATCTCCCGGCGGATCACCTCGCCGTCCGCGGTCTCGGCCCGCAGCAGCAGGTGCGGCCGCCACAGCACGCCGTCGTTGCCGATGGCGGCGTACAGCGTCGCCAGCTGCAGCGGCGTCACCAGCACCTCGCCCTGGCCGATGGCCATGTTGGCCGCCACGCCGCCCCGCCAGCTGCCCCGGCCGAAATGCTTCTCGTACCAATCCTTGTCGGGGATCAGCCCGGCATGCTCCAGCGGCAGGTCCACGCCGCTGGGCTTGCCCAGTCCCATGCGGCGTGCCCACTGCGCCTGGCGGTCGACGTTGAGCATCATGCCCAGCTGGTAGAAGTAGATGTCGCAGGAATGCACCATCGCCTGGTGCAGGTCGAGCGCTCCATGGCCTTCCTTCAGCCAGCACTTGTAGACGCGGTTGCCGATGGGCAGCTTGCCCAGGCAGGGGTGCGGCATGTAGGTATGCTCGGTGGCCAGCGTCTCCTCCAGCGCCGCGGCCGCGGTGACCACCTTGAAGGTCGATCCCGGCGGGTAGGCGCTGCGGATGGCGCGGTCCCACAGCGGGTAGTCGGGGTCGCCGGCCAGGGCGTTCCAGACGTCGGCGCGGATGCCCGAGGCGAAGATGTTGGGATCGAAGTTGGGACGGCTGACCAGGGCCAGGATCCGGCCGCTGCCCGGCTCGATGGCCACGACCGCGCCGCTCTGGCCCGGCGCGAACAGGCTTTCGGCGGCGGCCTGCAGCCGCCAGTCGATCGACAGGCGCAGCGTGGCGCCGGGCACCGCCTCCACAGGCTCCAGCGCCTCGGGCGTGCCGCGGTCGCGGCCCCGGGCGTCGACCTCGAAGAACTCGTAGCCGTCGCTGCCGCGCAGCACGTTCTCGTACTGGCGCTCCAGGCTGCCCTTGCCGATGTAGTCGCCGTAGCGGTACCCGAAGTCCTTGTGCTTGGCGTACTCGTCGAGGCCGATCTGGCCGGTGTAGCCGATCAGATGGCTGCCCAGCGTCCCGAAATTGGCCTTGCGCAGCGACTCGATCTCCACCCGCAGCCCCGGCAGCTCGTCGAGGTGCTCCTCCACCCGGGCCAGCAGCGGGGGCGGCAGGTCCTTGATCAGCACCACCGGGTCCTTGGGGAACAGCTGGCGCTGGGTGCTGACCACCGCCACCAGCGCCAGCGAATCCAGCCCCAGCAACCGCGCCGCGGACCGCACCGGGGCCTGCCAGTCGGTGGCCGACACCAGCACCAGGTCGAAGCCGGGCCGGCTCTCGGCGATGATCACGCTGTCCTGCGAGATGATCAGCCCGCGCGGCGCCGCCAGGTCGATCTTGCGCAGCCGGTTCTGCTGCGACAGGCTGTGGTACCGCCCGTACTGCAGCACCTGGAGCTGGGCGCCGCGCAGCAGCAGCAGCAGCAGCGCCACGGTCCAGAGCAACAGCACGAAGAACGTGCGCTCGCGGGAGCCGATCTCCTGCGTCACGGCCGTCCGCTCATGTGTGTTCGCCCGCCGGGAACAGCCAGCGGTTGAGCGGCGGCAGCGCCAGCGCCGCCACCGCCGCGGTGTAGACGGCGCTGCCGAAACCGTGCCGCACCAGCAGCGCGACATAGCCGCCGCCCGACCGCAGCGTCACGGCCAGGGGCACGGCCAGCAGGGCCAGCACGGCGCTGGCCGCGATCTGGCTGGCGAGGCGGTCGCGGTAGATGCGGTCGCGCACGGCCCCGGCGGCGAACCCCGCGACGGTGTAGCACAGGGCGTAGATGCCCATGGTCGCCGGATGGTAGCAATCGGCCAGCAGCCCCGCCAGGAAACCGACCCGCATCGCCCCCATCCCGCCCATCCGCAGCCCCACCAGCGGGATCAGGATGCAGAACAGGTCCGGCGCGAAACCGCCCACCGTGATGAACCCGGCCAGCGACGACTGCAGGAACACCAGCAGCCAGACCAGCAGCACCAGGATGATGCCGCGCCTCACTGGGGCCGCTCCTGCTTGAGCTGCACCGTGTCGGGCAGCTCGATCCGGATCTGCGGCAGCATCAGCTTGAGGGACGGCGCCCGCCGCGCGGCGCGGCGGCGGCTGCCGCCGCTGCTGTCGGGCAACGCCGGGGGCTGCAGCGACGGCAGCGCGGGCATCGCGCCGCCGGTGACCACCGCCACGTAGTCCAGCGCGTTGACGTCCAGCGCCGGCCGCACCGCGATCTGGTAGATCAGGCTGCGGGCGTTGGTCTCGACCCGGTCCACCACGCCCAGCAGCAAGCCGTAGGGGAACAACTGGCCGTAGCCCGAGGTGACGATCGTGTCGCCGGGCTTGATGTCGGTGCGGATCGGCACGCGGTCCAGGATGCATTGCGTGCCCTTGCTGGTGCGGAACACGCCCAGCAGGCGGCTGCGGGTGTCGATGGCGCTGACCCGCGACTGGGGGTCGAACACTGTCTGGACGGTGGACGATGACTCGTTGACCTCGGTGATCTTCCCCACCAGCCCTTGGGGGACCACCGCCACCATCCCCCTGGCCAGGCCGGCGGCCGCGCCCTTGTCGATGATCAGGTCCGGCGTCAGCAGGGCCGGCTCGCGGCCGGTGATCTGGGCGGTGCTGAGGGTCCAGGCCTGCTGGCCGCGCAGGCCCAGCAGCGACCGCAGCTGGTGGTTCTCGGCCTGGGCCCGCCGCAGCCGGATGCTCTCCAGCTGGGCGTCGGCCAGCCGCTGCCGCAGGTCGGCGTTCTGGCGCCAGCTGTCGAGCAGCGAGCGGAACTGGTAGAGCGGCAGCTCCAGCGGCGCGAAGAACACCCGGACCACGCCGTCCCCCGCGCCCTGCTTCAGCCCCGCGGGCAGCAGCAGCAACACCACGCAGACCAGCAGCAGGGCCGCCAGCTGGGCGATGTCCTGGCGCTTCAGCAGCCTGTCGGAGATCAGCGGCATGATACGGCGTATGGTCGGCGGTGTATCGGGATCATTCCTTGCGGCTCTGGATCAGCACCTTCTGGTGCTGGTCGGCGTTCTCCAGCACCTTGCCGGCGCCCAGCACGATGCACTCCCGGGGGTTGTCGGCCACGGTGATCGGCAGGTTGGTCTCCTCGCGCAGCAGCGCGTCCAGCCCCTTCAGCAGCGAGCCGCCGCCGGTCATCACGATGCCGGCGTCGACGATGTCGGCCGCCAGCTCGGGCGGGGTCTGCTCCAGCGCCCGCTTGACGGCCACCACGATGGCGTTGACCGGCTCGCGCAGCGCCTCGCGGATCTCCTCGCTGCGGATCTTGATGGCCCGGGGGATGCCGCTCACCAGGTCGCGGCCCTTGACCTCCATCTCGCGGCTCTCCTCCACCGGGAAGGCCGAGCCGATGCGGATCTTGATCTCCTCGGCGGTCTGCTCGCCGATCAGCACGCTGTAGTTCTTGCGCAGGTACTCGATGATGGCTTCGTCCATCTCGTCGCCGGCGATGCGGATCGAGGTGTTGGAGACGATGCCCGACAGCGCGATCACCGCGATCTCGGTGGTGCCGCCGCCGATGTCGATCACCATGCTGCCGATGGCCGAGTCCACCGGCAGGCCCACGCCGATGGCGGCCGAGATCGGCTCGGCGATCAGGTAGACCTCGCGGGCCCCGGCGTGCTCGGCCGAGTCGCGCACCGCGCGCTTCTCCACCTCGGTGATGCCCGACGGCACGCAGATGATCACCCGCGGCCGCACGATGGTGCGCCGCTTCTGGGCCATCTTGATGAAGGCCCGCAGCATCTCCTCGCAGATCTCGAAGTCGGCGATCACGCCGTCCTTCATCGGCCGGATGGCCTTGATCTCGTCCGGGGTACGGCCCAGCATCCGCTTGGCCTCGTCGCCCACGGCGATGGCCACGCCGGTCTTCTTCTCGATGGCCACCACCGACGGCTGGTGCAGCACGATGCCCTTGCCCTCGACGTAGACCAGCGTGCTGGCCGTGCCCAGGTCCACGGCCATGTCGTGCGAGATGATGCCCGAGAAGAAATCCTTGAGGTCGGTCCACTTGATCATTCGTTTGGTCCCTTATATTTCTGATGTGTCATTTACTGCCGATCGTCTTGAAGGGTCATCCCTCGATTCGTCAGGCAAGGTGCTGTTCTCTGGATGACGGATAATTCTGAATTCGTAATTCTGAATTCAATATTCCATTAGCTGCCCGTGCTCTCGTAGGCCCGCACGCCCAGCCGCCAGACGATCCCGGCGGCGCCCAGGAACGCCAGCGCCACCGCGGGGGTCAGCCAGGCCAGGGACGCGTACTGCTGGCGGTTGAGGAACAGCGCGGCCGGGTAGAACGCGGTGAAAGCGAACGGGATGATCCACGACAGCAGCAGCCGGATCTCCGGGCCGAAGATCGGCGTGGGGTATTTCGAGAAGCTGCCCAGGTTGAGCATCACCGACACCAGGCTGCCGCGGTCCTTGAACCAGAAGGTCAGGCT
>DATJQG010000271.1:0-4090 GCA_035506015.1 Candidatus Edwardsiibacteriota bacterium | reverse complement strand
GCACAACACCACCGACTGTCGTCGCTTCATGTGCTCCTGCTTCAATTCGAGCAGGTATTTCTTGCACCACAGCCCGCCGCCGCAGCCGACCAGTTTTCCGCCGCTGCCGATCACCTGGTGGCAGGGAATGATGATCGAGATGCGGTTGGCGCAGTTATCGCGGGTTACGGCGCACACCGCTGCGTGCATCTTCAGGATTATTGCCTGTTCACCGTAGGGGCGTGTTTTGCCGAAATGTATTGAATCTCCCTGCACGATCTCGCTCCAGCCCGGTCGCGGCTACGGGGAACAGCGCGTGCTGCTGATGCAGGAAGGCGTCGCATTCGACATCGACGGCCGCATCGATTTGAAACGATGGGGCTGGCGGCCGCAACCGCCGAAGATCCACCGCGGCGGCAGGCGGGACACCGGGACGGAACCTTCAATGTCGCGGCACTTGCGGCTTGATTTTACTACCAACAAATTGTATCATTAGCGCAAAGCATTGCTGTCATCAATCGAACACTGATATACGGAGGGAACTGCATGGGCATGACAATGGTTCAGAAGATCCTGGCGCGGGCCGCTGGCGTGCCGTCGGTCAAGGTCGGCGACGTGGTGGAGCCCAAGGTCGACCTGGCGATGTCGCACGAGAACGGCGCGCTGGTGATCAACCAGTTCAACGAGATCTACCAGGGCACGGGGATCGAGGCCAAGGTGTGGGACCCGTCGCGGATCGCCATCATCTTCGACCACCGGGTGCCGGCCGAGAGCAGCAAGACGGCCACCAACCAGAAGAAGATCCGCGAGTTCATCGCCAAGCAGGGCATCACCAAGTTCCACGACATCCGCGGCGACGAGGGCGGCATCTGCCACCAGATCCTGCCCGAGAACGGTTATGTGCGGCCCGGCACGGTGCTGGTCGGCACCGACAGCCACACCACGTCGCACGGCGCGCTGGGCGCCTTTTCCTTCGGCATCGGCGCCACCGAGATGGCCTCGGTCTGGGCGCTGGGCAAGGTGCTCAACGTCGAGGTGCCGGGCACGATCAAGGTGGTGGTCAACGGCGCGCTGCCGAAGTACGTCGAGCCCAAGGACATCATCCTGCACCTGATCGGCCGGCTGACGGCCGAAGGCGCCAACTACAAGGTGATCGAGTTCCACGGCGAGACCATCCGGAACATGTCCACCTCGGGCCGGCTGGTGATCTGCAACATGACGGTCGAGGCCGGCGCCACCAGCGGCATCGTGCCGCCCGACAAGGAGACCGTGCGCTACCTCAAACAGGAAGCCGGCGTCAAGCAGGTCCCCGAGCTGTTCGGCCCGGACGCCGACGCGCAGTACGAGCAGGTGATCGAGATCGACGCGTCCAGGCTGGAACCGCAGATCGCCTTCCCGCACACCGTGGACAACGTCAAGCCGGTGTCCGCGGCCAGGGGCATCAAGGTCCAGCAGATCGTGATCGGCTCGTGCACCAACGGTCGACTGGACGACCTGGCGATCGCCGCGAACATCCTCAAGGGCAAGAAGGTGGCCAAGGGCGTGCGGATGCTGGTGTTCCCGGCGTCCACCCGCATCTACCAGCAGGCATTGAAGAAGGGCTACCTGGCGACCTTCATGCAGGCCGGCGCCGTGGTGATGAACTCCGGCTGCGGCCCGTGCCTGGGCGTGCACCAGGGTGCGCTGGCCGACGGCGACAAGGCGCTGGCCACCACCAACCGCAACTTCAAGGGCCGGATGGGCAATCCCAACGCCGAGGTATACCTCAGCTCGGCCGCCACCGCGGCGGCCAGCGCCATCACCGGCGAGATCACCGATCCCCGCACATTGACCACCAAGGCCGTCAAATCGGGTCCCGTGAAACGTAAAACGGGAAACGTGAAACGGGTTAAGAAAGGGAGGAAATAGCCATGGCCAAAGCCGTATTGAAACTGGGGGACGATATCTCCACCGATATCATTTACCCGGGCCGCTACATGGCCACCGTGCTCCCCACCGAGACGCCGCAGTTCGCCTTCATCGACAACGCCGAGTTCAATAAGAAGCTCAAGGCCAAGGAGGTCCCCGCCGGCAGCTGGATCGTGGCCGGCAAGAACTTCGGCTGCGGCTCCTCGCGCGAGCAGGCGGCGTCCTGCCTGACGGGCTGGGGCCTGAAGGTGATCGCGAAAAACTTCGCCCGCATCTTCCTGCAGAACTCCATCAACGTCGGGCTGTACATGGTGATCTGCCCGGCGATCGAGGCCGACGAGGGCGACGAGCTCGAAGTGGTCAACGGCAAGGTCAAGAACATCACCAAGGGCAAGGAATTCGACACCGTCCCGCTGCCCAAGGCGCGCCAGGCCATCATCGACGCCGGCGGACTGATCCCCTACACCCGCGCGCTGATCACCGGCGGCAGGAAATAACGGAGCACCCGGCGACGAAAAAGCCCTGACGAAACCGTCAGGGCTTTTTGCTTGTAGTCTGCGACCGGCGGTCATTCCTTGCCGCTTCCCAGCTGCTCCTTGAGCGCCAGCGCTTCCCGCACCGAAGGCATGGTGAAGAACCCTGCTTTCAGCTCGACCGGGACGTTGCGCGCCACCCGCTCGACGAAGAACAGCGTCTTCTCCAGGTAGGCGCGGGCCTGCGCCTGGTCGTGCTTCTGGGCGCAGATCCTGGCCAGCAGCAGGTAGGCCTCCAGCGCGATCTCCGGCGTGGACAGGGTCTGCTCGTCCTCGGTGACCAGCGGCGCGGCCACCACCTGCTCCAGCAGGAAGAAGGCGTCGTCCAGGCTCTCCGGCGACTGCTGGGCCTGCAGGGCCAGCGCCCGGGCCCTGACGATCTGGTGCCAGGGCGACGGCGGCCGCTCGGCCTGCTGGTAGATGTCGACGGCGCGGTCGATGTGCAGCAGGGCCTGCGGGGCGTCGCCCATGGCGCAGTACATCAGCGCCATGTCCGCCAGGATGCAGGCCTCGCGCCCCCGGCTCTTGACCTCCAGCGCCTTGACCAGCGCCCGGCGGAACGAGGCCTCGGCCCGGGCGAACCCGCCCTGCCCCGCGTACAGCCGCCCCAGCCCGGCCAGGGCGAAGGAATCGCCGACGCTGTTGGCCAGGGCGCGGTTGATCTCCAGGTAGCGGTTGAAGTAGGACTCGGCCTTGGCGCCGTCGCCCAGGTTGTGGTGGATCTCGCCCAGGTTGTTGCAGCCGATCCCCAGCGACAGCTGGTCGCCGCATTCCTCGGCGATCTGGACCGACTTGGTCTGGTACTCCAGCGCCCGTCCGTAATCGCCCATGGCGCGGTAGATGCCGCAGAGGTTGCCGTAGACCGGGCCCAGGCGCTCGCGGTGCCCGCACCGTTCCAGCAGTTCGATCTCGCGCTCGTAGTGGCGGATGGCGGCGGCCTGGTCACCCTTGGCGCCGGCCAGCAGCGCCCGCAGGTGCTGGAACGCGGCCCGGGCGTCGATGGTCCCGGCGTCGTCGCGGCCCTCGCGCAGCTCGATCACGGCGCGGGCGCCCTCGGCGAAGCCGGCGGCCCGCTCCAGGTAGCCCTGCCGCCAGTTGATCCAGGCAATGCTGCGGTAGGCCTGGAACAGCTCCAGGGCGTCGGGCCGGTGCGACAGCTGGGCGATGGCGCGTTCCAGGTGCTGCACCGCCTGTTCGTAGTCCCCCTTGCGCAGACAATATTCGCCCAGCCGGCACAGCACCAGCGCCGACCGGTCCTGGTCGGGCGCCAGCGGCTTGGCCCGGCTCAGCGTCTCGATCGCCAGGTCGATCCAGTTCAGCGCGCACAGGCCTTCGGCCAGCGCCAGGGCCGACTCGAACTTTCCCTTGGCCGGTTCAGGGGTGTTCATGGCTCACCTCGGTTCGGGTTGGGTTGGTGATGCCGGCGGCCCCGGCCGCTGCAGCTCTTCCCGCAGCTCGAAGACGCGGCTGATCCTGCCGCGCGCCAGGTAGGTGCGCTTGATGTCCTCGGGGAACTGAGCGGCGAAGGCGTCGACCAGGCCGGCCGCCTTGGCGATGTGCCGCTGGGCGGCCGGCCGGTCGCCCAGCGCCCGGTGCACCTGCGCCAGCAGCAGGTGACATTCCGTCTCCAGGTCGGTGGCGGAGATCGCCTCCTCGTCCTCGACTACGAG
>DATJQG010000270.1:0-2570 GCA_035506015.1 Candidatus Edwardsiibacteriota bacterium | reverse complement strand
CGCAGCCGGCGCGGCCGGTGCTCCCGTGGCCAGCTCGGCCAGCCCGGCGAACCCAGCGTCGGGCTGGATCTGCATGCCCTGCATCTCGACGCTGCCCTCGGGCAGCTCCGGCAGCAGCAGCGACAGGTTCTCCAGCGCGGTCTCGTTGACCGGTTCCAGCTCCAGCACCTTCTGATAAATGGCGGCCGCCTGCTCCTTGAGCTCGCGGCGCCGCAGGCACTCGGCCAAGCCCAGGTAGGCGTCGATGATGGCCTGCGTCTGTCCCGACTGCAGCGCGATCTCCACCAGCTTCTGGCGGCTGCGCAGCTCCAGCGGCTGGATGTCGGCGATCCGCTTGTAGACCTCGACCGCGCGGTCGATGTTGCCGTCGCCCTGGAAGCCGTTGGCGGCGGTGTGGTACTGGTCCAGGGCCTCCTGGGTCGAGCCGATCTCCATCAGCAGGTCGCCCAGCTCGATGTTGGTCGACCAGTCCTGCTTGAGGGGCTCGACGGCGGCCGGCTTCTCGGCCTCGCGCTCGATCAGGATCTCGGGCATCGCCGGGGCGGCCGGCGCGGACGCCGAGGGCGACCACGGCTGCTGGGTCTCGATCTTGGGCTGGGTCAGCTCGCCCAGGATGGTGGCCGCGGAGACCTCCGGCGCGGCGGACGGCGCGAATTGCGCCGGAGCGGCCGACGGGGCGGCCGCCGGGGCTGACGCCGCGGCCGGGGCCTCGCCCTTCATGCCGCGGATCTTGGCCTCCAGCGCCTCGGCCTCGATGTGGCGCCCCTGCTCGCGGTAGCCCTGCGCCACCTCGCTCAGCTCGGTGATGGCCTCGGGCACCTTCTTCTGGGCCAGGTACATGTCGGCCAGCTTGGCCCGGATGGTCAGGTTGCGGGGGTTGAGCTCGACGATCTGGTGGTAGACCGGGAAGGCGGCGTCGACCTTGCCCTCCTTGACCTTGCGCTCGGCGTACTCCAGCAGATTGGTGATGGCCTCGTTGATCAGCCCCTGCTGGATGTACAGCTCGCCCAGCGTCTTGTAGACCTCGGCGTCGTCCTTCTTGATGCGGAGGATCTTCTTGCAGACGGCGATGGCGTTGTTGAACAGCGCGTCGGTGGAATAGCCCTTGGCCGCTTCCAGGTAATTGGCGACCGCGTCGTTGATGTTGTTGATCTTGACGTAGGCGTCGCCGATGAAGTTGTAGGTGCTGGCATTGCCCGGCTCCAGCTCCAGCACCTTCTTGTACTCGGCGACGGACTTCTCGTACTCGCCCTTCTGGAAGTATTCGGCCGCCTTGGCCCGTATTTGATCAACTTTCGCCACGTGTCGCCTGCTTTATCGTATCGTCGCTGCTGCGGTCTGCGCCCTGGCCGGACCGTTTAGAAATTGTATTCCTGGTTGAGGTTGAGCTCGGTCTGCGATTCGGGCAGCTCGTGCTGCTCCAGGCCCAGGTTGTTGACCACCGTCTGGATCACCGAGGCGTCGATCACGTCCTTCTCCAGCAGGCAGCCCTCCACCAGCGCGTTGTCGCAGATGGCGTTGATCAGCCGCGGCCGGCCCTGCGAGTACTGCCCGATCAGCTCGTAGGCGGTCTCGGTGAACAGCTCCTCCTGGCGGCCGGCGATCACCAGCCGGTGCTGGACGTATTCCTTGGTCGAGGCCTCGTCCAGCGGGCCCAAGTGGTACTTCACCGCCACCCGCTGGTTGAGCGAGACGTCGGCCAGCAGGTTCTGCTCGACCTCGGTCATGCCGAACAGGATGAACGTGATCAGCCGCGCGTCGGACAGCTCCAGGTTGAGCAGGCCGCGCATCTCCTCGAGGATGGTGGGGCTGCGCAGCATGTTGGCCTCGTCGATCAGGATCACGGTCTTGCGGCCCTCGCTGTGGATCTCCATCAGCCGCCGGGCCAGGGCCGAGGCCACCTGGGTCTTGTCCTCGGGCAGCTCGCGGATGCCGATCAGCGCGCCCAGCCGGCGCAGGAACCACACCGGCGAGAACTCGGCGTGGGTCAGCACCAGCAGCGCCGTCTCGAACCGCCCGTCCTCGCGCAGCACCTCCAGCAGCCGCCGCGCCAGCATCGTCTTGCCCGCGCCCACCTCGCCGGTCAGAACGCCCAGCCCCCGCATCCGCTCCGCGACGTGCGCCAACCGGGTGATGGCGTCGCTGTGCTGCGGACTGTCGTAGTAGAAACGGCTGTCCGGCACGTTCGAGAACGGGTCGGCCTCAAGCTGGAAGAAACGTTCGTAGTCCATTGCGTCCTCGGCTGTGGTGGATTAAAGGAATGAGAGCCCCTGGTCCTTGTCGCTGATGAAGGCATCCTCGGTGGGCGTTGACCCCGCCGCCGGCTCCTGTTCCATCAGCACCTCGTCGGATGAGACGCCGTCTCCGACCTCGGCCGCGGTTGCCTGCTCGAAATCTTCCTCGGGCCCGGGCTCGGGCGCGTACTCGGCCGGCTGGGGCTGCTCGGCGAGCACCGGCGCGGCAACCGCCGGCGGGGCCGGTTTGGCGCTCGCCACCCGTTCCTTAGCCAGGGCGATCTTTTCCTTGAGCTGCGCCACCAGCCGCTGGCTGCTCTCGGTGGCGTATGCCGC
>DATJQG010000269.1:0-6742 GCA_035506015.1 Candidatus Edwardsiibacteriota bacterium | reverse complement strand
CTCTCACGGTGTTTTCAAAACACCAAGCGGACAAAAAATCGGTGTGATGTGCCTGCAGGGGCAGGTGTTCATGCCGCCGATCGATAGCCCGTTCCGCGCCGCCGATCACTTCGTGACTCTGCTGAAAAAAGAAACGGACATCATCCTGGTAGACGTGCATGCCGAGGCAACTTCAGAAAAAGTGGCGCTGGGCTGGCACCTGGACGGCAAGATCTCCGCGCTGGTCGGCACGCACACCCACGTGATGACCGCGGACGAGCGCATCCTGCCGATGGGAACGGCGTACATCACGGACGCGGGCATGACGGGCGGGTTCGACAGCGTGATCGGCATGGAGAAGAAGGACGTGCTGCAGCGGTTCTACACCGGCCTGAACACCAAGTTCGAGGTGGCGGACAAGGACGTGCGGCTCAACGCGGTGCTGATCGAGATCGATGATCTGTCGGGGAAGGCCCGTAAGATAACAAGGATATTGCATGCGATCCTTTGATATTGATAAACCAGTCAGTAAAGTAATTAAAATAGTCGCGCCAATCGTGACGGGTATATTGTTGCTGTTGTTAATGTACCTTTTTTACTGTGTATTGACACACACTACAGTAATAGAATTTTACCCGCAAGTTTTTATTGTATTTTTCATCTTGAGTGCCGCATGTTTGCCTGTTTACATCGCTGCTTATTTGAAAAATAGAAAAAGAAATGGCCCAAATAATTGACGGTAAAAAAATAGCGGCCGAAATCCGGCAAGAGGTCAAGACAGCCGTCGACATGCTGAAGGCGACGGGTGTCGCGCCGCATTTGGTGGTCATCATCGTCGGTTGCGATCCCGCGTCGCAGGTATACGTGCGCAACAAGCACAAGGCCTGCGAGGAGTGCGGCATCACATCGACCATCATCGAGCTGCCGGAAACGACTACGCAGCCTGAGCTGCTGGCGCAGATCGAAAAGCTCAACGGCGACAAGGCTGTCCACGGCATCCTGGTGCAATCGCCGCTGCCCAAGGGTTTGGACGAGCACCAGGCGTTCCAGGCCGTCGACCCGCTGAAAGACGTGGATTGCTTCCACCCGGAGAACATCGGCCTGATGATGCTGGGCACGCCGCGCTTTCTGCCCTGCACGCCGGCCGGCGTGATCGAGCTGCTGGTCAGGACAGGCATCGAGATATCCGGGCAGTACATCGTGATCGTGGGGCGCTCCAACATCGTGGGCAAGCCGCTGGCCAACATGCTGATCCAAAAGGCCAAGCACGCCAACGCCACGGTCACCATTTGCCACACGGGAACCAAAGGCCTGGCATACTACACCAAGCAGGCCGACATCGTGATCGCGGCGGCGGGCTGCGCGGGCATGATCCTGGGCGACATGCTGAACCCCAACTGCGTGGTGGTTGATGTCGGCACCAACGAGATAGAAGATCCCACGAAGAAATCCGGGCATCGGTTGGTGGGCGATGTGGATTTCGAGTCGGCGTCCAAAGTCGCCTCATATATCACTCCCGTTCCCGGTGGCGTGGGGCCGATGACCATCGCCATGCTGTTGAAGAATACGGTGGCTGCGGCGAAGTACACATTAACCTAACCCCTGCCCCTTCCCTCGAGGGAAGGGGAACGGGGTTGGGTCATCAGATATGCAGGACGACAAGCAAATAATCCTTACGGTCAGCCAGCTGACCGCGGACATCAAGCGGCTGCTGGAGCGCAGCATCCCGCGCAGCTGGGTGCAGGGCGAGGTGTCGAACCTGACCCTGCACTCGTCCGGGCACATCTACTTCACGCTCAAGGACGCCAACACCCAGGTGCGCTGCGTGATGTTCCGCTCCAACGCCCAGAACCTGATCGTACTGCCGCAGGACGGGATGCAGGTGATCGTCCAGGGCGACGTCACGGTGTTCGAGCGGGCCGGGCAGTACCAATTGAACGTCCAGCAGCTGCAGGTGGCGGGACAGGGGGAACTGGCGCTGGCCTTCGAGCGGCTGAAGAAGAAGCTGGCCGGCGAGGGCTTGTTCGACGAGGCGCGCAAGCGGCCGCTGCCGCTCTTCCCGAGATCAATAGGCATTGTCACTTCACCGACCGGCGCGGCCATCCGGGACATCATCAAAGTGGCGCGGCGCAGGTGGCCGGGCATTGAGCTCATTCTCTATCCGGTCCAGGTCCAGGGCATGGGGGCGGCGGCGCAGATCGCCGACGCCATCGCCGCGTTCAACGAGTACGGCCAGGTCGACCTGCTGATCGTGGGGCGGGGCGGCGGCTCGATCGAGGACCTGTGGGCCTTCAACGAGGAGATCACGGCCCGGGCGATCCATGACTCGCAGATCCCCGTGGTCTCGGCGGTCGGCCACGAGGTGGACTACACCATCGCCGACTTCGTGGCGGACGTGCGGGCGCCCACGCCCTCGGCCGCGGCGGAGATCGCGCTGCCGGACGCCCGCGAGGTCGCTGCGCAACTGGACGACTTCGCGGTCAGATTGAAAAATGCGCTGGTCTCGCTGGCCGACGGCTACAACGAGCGGCTGAAGGCGCTGCGCCAAAGTTACGGCCTCAACCGGCTGGCCGACCTCTGCGCCCAGAAGCAGCAGCACCTGGACTGGCTGGCGGGCCGGATGGGGCAGCAGGCCCGGGCCTATCTGGCCGACCGGGGTCATACGATCGAGAAACTATCGTTCGCGTTGAGAACGTTGGACCCATCGGGCGTGCTGCAGCGGGGCTACAGCATCTGCCGGGACGCGAAGGGGAAGACGATCAAAAAGGCGAAAATGTTGAAAACGGGGGATGCGCTCACGGCGCAGTTCTCCGAGGGATCCGCGGCATTGAACGTCACGAAGGTGATGCCATGAAGAAGACCAAGGCGGCGGGCTTCAAGTTCGAGCAGGCGCTGGTGCGCGTCGAGCAGATCGTGGAGCGGATGGAATCGGGCGAGATCGAGCTGGACCAGGCGCTGGCGCTCTACAAGGAGGGCACCGAGCTGATGGCCAAGTGCCAGGCGGCGCTGCAGGACGTGCAGCAGAGCATCAAGAAACTGACCAGGGACGGCCGGGGGCAGCTGAAAATCGAAGCGCAAGAGACGGAGGAATGACGACCATGGCCACCAAGAAAAAAGCGGCGAAGAAGGCCGCCCCGCGGCCGGTCGCGAAGAAGGCCATCGCCAAACGCCCGGTCAAGGCGGCGGCCCGGCCGGCCGCGGCCAAGCCCAAGGGCAACCCGGAGCTGCTGCGGCTGCTGGACGAGGTCGGCAGGCGCAAGGAGCTGGTGTGCGAGTACCTGGCCAAGAAGGACCGCCCCGACCGGTTCCGGCCGGACGACATCTACCGCGGCGTGCACAGCTACCTGGAAGCCGGCGGCAAGGCGCTGCGGGCCGCGGTGCTGATGCTGTGCTGCGGCGCGGTGGGCGGCGACGAGGACAAGGCCGTGCCCGCGGCAGCGGCCATCGAGGTCTACCACGCCTGGACCCTGGTGCACGACGACATCATCGACCGCGACCTCAAGCGCCGGGGCGTCCCCACGGTGCACGAGGAGATCCGCCAGACCGCCCTCAAGAAGCTGAAGCTCAAGGCGCCCGAGGCCGCGCACTACGGCGTCTCGATGGCGATCCTGGCCGGCGACCTGCAGCAGGGCTGGACCATCTCGCTGCTGACCGAGCTGGCGCGGGAGAAGGGCGTCAACCCGATCCTGGTGCTGCAGCTGATCCTGGACCTGGAGGTCGACGTGCAGTGCGCGCTGATCGAGGGCGAGGCCCTGGACGTGCAGTACTCCAAGCTGCCGCTGGAGTCGCTGAACGAGGAGAAGATCCTGGAGATGCTGTGGAAGAAGACCGGCGCGCTCTACCAGTACGCGGGCAAGGCCGGCGCCATGATCGGGCTGGACCAGCCCAACGCCCGCCACCCCTTCGTCGAGGCGCTGGCCCAGTTCACGTCGAACTGCGGCATCGCCTTCCAGCTGCAGGACGACATCCTGGGCATCCTGGGCGACGAGCGCAAGCTGGGCAAGCCCGTGGGGTCGGACATCCGCGAGGGCAAGCGCACCACCATCGTGTTCCACGCGCTGAAGGAGGCCGGCCGGGGCGACCGGGCCTTCCTGCTGCGCACCCTGGGCAACGAGCGGGCCAGCCTGGCGCAGCTGAAGCGGGCCAAGGCGCTGCTGGTCAAGCTGGGCGGCGTCGACCACACCATCGAGCTGGCCGAGAAGTACATCAAGCGGGCGTTCGCGGCGCTGGAGCCGCTGCCGGAGTCCGACCACAAGCGGCTGCTGCTGGCCTGGGCCAACTTCATGGTGAAGCGGGAATACTAAACCTGAATGATAAGTGACGAATGATGAATAACGAAAACATTATCCCGCATCTTTCGTAATTCGTCATCGATAATTCGCAATTGGTTACATCCATGTCCATCGGGCAGATCATCGACAACAAGATCCTGTGGGCGATCGTCGCCAGCGGCCTGTCCACCCAGCTGCTGAAGGCCTTCGCATCGATCATCTGGGAGGGGCGGCTCAACTGGCACCGCACCCTGGAGCCGGGCGGCATGCCCAGCTCGCACGCGGCCTCGGCCGCGACCCTGCTGTTGATGGTGGGCTACCAGGCCGGTTTCAACAGCCTGCTGTTCACCGTCTGCCTGTACATCGCCTTCGTGGTGATGTACGACGCGGCCGGCGTGCGGCGGGCGGTGGGCAAGCAGGCCATCCTGCTCAACCGCATCCTCTCGATGCGCACCCTGCAGAAGCGCACCGGCGGCGCGCACCTCAAGGAGCTGCTGGGCCACACGCCGGTGGAGGTGTTCGTCGGCGCGCTGATCGGCATCGCCTGGGCGCTGTTCTTCCACTATGTGGCGTGACGGCAAGATAACAATGACTGACGACGATGGTCCTAGATAACATCGATACGCCGGCCGACCTCAAGAAGCTGACGGTCCCCGAGCTGAAGGTCCTGGCCGGGGAGATCAGGCAGCTGATCATCGACACCATCTCCAAGACCGGCGGCCACCTGGCCCCCAGCCTGGGCACGGTGGAGCTGTCGATCGCGCTGCACTACGTGCTGGACACGCCGGGCGACCAGCTGGTGTGGGACGTCGGCCACCAGACCTACGCCCACAAGATCCTCACCGGCCGCAAGGGCCGGTTCGCCAGCATCCGCACCATGGGCGGCCTGTCCGGCTTCCCCAAGCGGGCCGAGAGCGAGTATGACAGCTTCGACACCGGCCACGCCTCGACCTCGATCTCGGCGGCGCTGGGCATGGCCATCGCCCGCGACCTGGCCGGCCGGACATACCGCGTGGCGGCCATCATCGGCGACGGCTCGCTGACCGGCGGCATGGCCTTCGAGGGCCTTAACCACGCCGGCCAGCTGAAGCGCGACCTGCTGGTGGTGCTCAACGACAACCGGATGGCGATCTCCAAGCGGGTGGGCGCGCTGGGCCAGTACCTGACGCGGATCACCACGGCGCCGGCCTACACCACCTTCGAAAAGAGCCTGTGGGACCTGCTGGGCAAGCTGCCGCGCGACGTCGGCCAGCCCACCCGGGTGCTGTTCCGCCGCTTCCGCGAGGGCTTCAAGAACCTGATCGTGCCCGGCCTGACCTTCGAGGAGCTGGGCTACCACTACGAGGGGCCGGTGGACGGCCACGACCTGGCGGCGCTGATCGAGATCCTGCAGCGCATCAAGGACCTGCCCGGGCCCACGCTGCTGCACGTGCTGACCGTCAAGGGCAAGGGCTACCAGCCGGCGGAGAGCGACGCCGAGCGGTTCCACGGCGTCTGCGCCTTCGACCCCGAGACCGGCGACTTCCGCGACCACAAGGACATCCCGTCCTACACCGAGGTGTTCGGCCAGTGCCTGGTCGACCTGGCCAAGCGCGACCAGCGGATCGTGGCCATCACCGCGGCCATGCCCGAGGGCACCGGGCTGGACTGCTTCCGCCGCGAGATCCCGGAGCGGTTCTTCGACGTCGGCATCGCCGAGCAGCACGCCCTGACGCTGGCCGCCGGCATGGCGGTCCGGGGCTGCCGGCCGGTGGTGGCGATCTACTCCACCTTCATGCAGCGGGGCTACGACCAGATCGTCCACGACATCGCGCTGCAAAACCTGCCGGTGGTGCTGGCGATCGACCGCGCCGGGCTGGTGGGCGAGGACGGGCCCACCCACCACGGCCCGTTCGACCTGTCCTACCTGCGCTGCATCCCCAATCTGGCGGTGATGGCGCCCAAGGACGAGAACGAGCTGCAGGCGATGCTGGCCACCGCGTTGCGCCACGACGGCCCCTGCGCCATCCGCTACCCGCGGGGCTCGGGGTTCGGCGCGCCGCCGGCCGCACCGCAGCCGCTGGCGATCGGCGCCGCGGAAACGCTGCGGGCCGGCAAGGACGGGCTGGTGCTGGCCGCCGGGATCATGGCCACCGTGGCGCTGCAGGCGGCCCGGGACCTGGCGCAGCAGGGGATCGACCTCGAGGTGATCAACGCCCGGTTCGTCAAGCCGCTGGACGAGCAACTGCTGGCGGCGGCGTTACGACGCCATGCCAAGGTTTGCACCGTCGAGGAGAACGCACTGGCCGGCGGGTTCGGGTCCGCGGTCCTCGAGCTGATGGAGGCCCACGGCATCAACCGTCCGGTCAGCTGCATCGGGCTGCCCGACCGCTTCATCGAGGCCGGGCCGCGGCCGCTGCTGCTGGACCAGCTGGGCCTGTCACGTCAGGCCCTTGCCGCCCGCTTGCGGGCGGCCTTCACCGGGTGAATGGCGGCGCCATGGACGCGGTGCT
>DATJQG010000268.1:0-6045 GCA_035506015.1 Candidatus Edwardsiibacteriota bacterium | reverse complement strand
CCGCAGCGAAACCCTGCCGGCCTCGGCCTCCATGGCGCCGACGATGGCCATGTAGGGGATCTTCTCCATTTCCGCGTCGCGGATCTTGGCGCCGATCTTCTCCCTGCCCAGATTCACTTTCACCCTGAAGCCTTCGGCTTGCAGCTGGTCCGCCAGTTTTTTCGCGTACTCGGCCTGGGCATCGGTGATGTTGAGGATCGCCACCTGCACCGGCGACAGCCACAGCGGGAAGTTGCCCCCGTAGTGCTCGATCAGGATGCCGAAGAACCGCTCCAGCGACCCCAGCAGCGCGCGGTGCACCATGTAGGGCCGGTGCTTGGCGCCGTCCTCGCCGGTGTACTCCATGCCGAAGCGCTCCGGCTCGTTGAAGTCGAACTGGATGGTGGTGCACTGCCACAGCCGGCCCAGGGAATCCTTGATCTTGATGTCGATCTTGGGGCCGTAGAACACCGCCTCGCCCTCCATCCGCTCGTAGGCGATGCTGCGGGCGTTCAGCGCTTTCACCAGCGAGGCCTCGGCCTTGACCCACATCTCCTCGGACCCGGCGTACTTCTTCAGGTTGTTGGGGTCGCGCACCGACAGCTCGATCTTGACGTCGGTGAAGCCGAAATCGCCCAGCAGCGACAGCGAGAAGTCCAGCACCCGCAGCACCTCGGCGTCCATTTGGGCCGGCGTGCAGATGATGTGGGCGTCGTCCTGGGTGAAGCCCCGCACCCGCATCAGCCCGTGCAGCGTCCCGCTGCGCTCGTAGCGGTAGACCGTGCCCAGCTCGGCCCAGCGCAGCGGCAGGTCGCGGTAGGAGTGGGCGTTGGTGTTATAGATCATGATGTGGAACGGGCAGTTCATGGGCTTGACGTAGTAGTTGGCCTTGTCCAGCTCCATCGGGGAATACATCCCGTCCTTGTAGAAGTCCAGGTGGCCCGAGGTCTGCCACAGCCACTCCTTGCCGACGTGCGGCGTGAACACGATGTCGTAGCCGCCGTCGTAGTGCCGCTTGCGCCAGTGGTCCTCGATCAGCACCCGCATCCGCGCGCCCTTGGGGTGCCAGTAGGCCAGGCCCGGGCCGGCGTCCTCGTGCAGGGAAAAGAGGTCCAGCTCGCGCCCCAGCCGCCGGTGGTCGCGCTTCTTGATCTCCTCCAGCTTCTTGAGGTGCGCGTCCAGCTGTTCGCGCTTGTCGAACACCGTGCCGTAGATGCGCTGCAGCATCTTGTTGCGCTCGTCGCCCCGCCAGTAGGCCCCGGCGATCGACAGCAGCTTGAAATGCTTGATGCGCGCGGTGGACGGCACGTGCGGCCCGCGGCACAGGTCGACGAAGTCGCCCTGCCGGTAGAACGTGATCACCTCGCCGGCCGGCAGCGCCTCGATCAGCTCGACCTTGTAGGTCTCGCCCAGTTTCCGGAAATGCTCCAGGGCCTGCTCGCGCGGCATCTCCTGGCGGGTGATCGGGATGTCCTGGCCGGCCAGCTCGGCCATCTTCTTCTCGATCTTTTCCAGGTCCTCGGGCGCGAAGGGCTCGCTGCGGTCGAAGTCGTAGTAGAAGCCGTCCTCGATGGCCGGGCCGATGGCCACCAGGGTCCTGGGGAACAGCGCGATCACGGCCTGCGCCATCAGGTGACTGGCCGAGTGGCGCAACACCTCCTGGCCCGCCGCGGAATCGAAGGTCAGGGCGGAAAATTTCGCGTCGCGATCGATCGGGGTGGTGAGGTCGACAGCCTTGCCGTCCAGCGTCGCTGCCAGCGACGCTTTGGCCAGGCCCGGGCCGATGGACTTGATGACATCCAGCGCGGTGGTGCCCGAGGGGTACTCGCGCACGCTGTTGTCGGGCAATGTCAGTTTGACGTTCTGGCTCATGAGGGTCCTTGTCCGGACAGGGATGTCCTGTATTGGTAAAGGTTTGCTTAATACAATATTACCAGAGATTTAACCAGATTGCAAGGGGTTTTCGACATGTTTCCTTCTTGGAACCGGGCTGGTCACGGGGCAATAAAAAAGGAGCCTGATACAGGCTCCTTTTTTAATTTCGTCTCCGGAATCGTGGGTGGCGGATATGCCGATCGGGCCATCACTCCTCGGCCGGTTTCCAGCTGACCAGGTAGACGCAGGTGTCGCCGCCCTTCTTGCGGCAGGGCACCACGTGCTCGTGCGACACCATCACCCGGAAGCCGGCGGGCTTGAACTTGTTGGCGGCCGCGCCCACGATGCCCCGGTCGAAGTCGCAGGGATAGGGATTGCAGCAGATCACCTTGGACGACCGCTCGTCGACCTGCTGCAGCTGGTAGTGGCCGATCCCCTCGTCCATCGCGCCGCTGGCGGTGTCGTACAGCAGCCTGCCGTGGCGGCGGTGGTTCATGTGGTAGGCCACGTCGATCGACGCCAGCGCGCCGGCGATATCGCGGACGTCGGCCGGCCAGTCGGCGCTGTCGGGGATCTTCTGGCCGATCAGCATCAGGCCCATGTCGCCGATCACCGCGGAGATCTGCTGGAAGGTGTCCAGCCAGGCCTGCTGCGGGTACCAGTGCTGGGGCTGGGGGTCGTCGATGCCGTTGATCCGCAGGTACTGGCGGGCGATGCTCTGCATCGAGCAGCCCTTGACCACCGACAGCACGGTCTGGCCGTTGACCTCGATGTCCGGCGCGAACGCCTTGAATTGTGCCACGGATGCTTCCCTCTGTTGACCGGCCCGGACGCTGCCGGGGCCGTCGCTGCAGTGTAGCAGACCTCATCCCTGTTGTCAAGCGGGAATTCAAGGGCGCCAATGGCGCCGCCGGTGGACGCGGCGCCACGCCCAGCGCAACGCCCCGCCGGCCTGCGGCGGGGCGTTGTCGGCGGCGGCGAAAGCGCGCCGGAACTCAGCGCACCAGGGTCAGCCGGCCGGTGAGGTCGCCGCCCTCGGTGTGCAGCCGCACCAGGTAGACACCGCCGGCCACCCGGCGCCCGGCGTCGTTGCGGCCGTCCCAGCGCGCCGCGTGCGCGCCCGCCGGCTGCCGGGCATCGACCAGCGTCCGCACCTGCTGGCCGGCCACGTTGTAGACCCGCAGCTCCACCTGGGACGCCGCCGCCAGCTGGTAGCTGATGGTGGACTGCCCGGCCGACGGGTTGGGGTACGGCCGGCCCAGCGACCAGCGGCCGGCTGTCGTCCCTGCCGCGGGCCGGCCGGCCACGCCCAGGTCGGACCAGGTGTAGCCCTTGGCGAAGATGTCGGTGCCGCAGGTGTCGTAGCGGCAGTCCAGCCAGTCGAGGTAGAATTTCCCGCCGCCGGCCGCGACCGCCGGGTAGTTCTGGGTGCGGCCGGTGCCGAAGCCCTGGTCGACCTGGAAGATCGGGGTGTAGGGCGTACGGTCGGCGCCATAGGCCCGGGCCATCACGTCCGGGTTGATCCAGCTCACGTCGTACTGTCCCCAGGTGGCGATCATCCTCCCCTGCCGGTCCACCGCTATCCCCGAGTTGTTGGGATAGGAGTAGTCGGCGCTGATGGCGAACGAACTGTCGGCCGGGACGCCGTTGCGGTCGAACCAGCGGGCCCGCAGCAAGTAGGTCCGCTGGTCGTACCAGGCGACGCAGAAGTTGCCGGCCGAGTCCGCGGCCGCGGCGCCGCCGTAGCAATTGCTGACCCCTGAGTCCGAGACCAGGAAGGCGGGGCCGGCCAGGGTGACGGTGTCGGCGCCCAGCTGCACCAGCTGGCCGAGGATGGTGCCGCCGGCGGCGGAATCGTTGTACACCACCACGAACCGCCCGTTCCTGCAGTCGGCCACGCCGGGCTTGCTCTGCACCGCGCCGTCGGCGGAGTTGAGCCGCAGGTCGTAGGACAACAGGGCCGTCCTGCCCTTGCCGAAGCCCCGGCAGTAAAGGTCGTAGCTGTTGCCGTTGCGGCCGTCCTGCCAGGCGGCCAGGAACCGGCCCGAGTCGTCGATGGCCGCGGCCGTGTGGATGTTGCACCAGTAGTGGTTGCTGTCGGCCGAGATCCGGAAGGCACCGGCGGGCGGCCCGGCGGCGATGGTGCCGGTCAGGCCCCACACGCTGCGGTACTCCTGCCACAGGCAGATGAAGTCCCCGGCCGCGTTGCAGGCCGCCGCGGGCTGTTCGGGCATGTAGTTGGTCAGGGTGTCGTCGGCCAGGAAATCGACGGCGATGATCGGCGTGCCGTCGGCGCGGAACGGCCGGGCGTAGATCTTGTTGGCCGTGGCACCGCCGCCGGTGGCGCGGGTGTCCGTCCAGATGGCCAGGAACCGGCCCGAGTCGTCCGCGGCGATGGCCGGGTCGACCTGGTTGGCGCCGTCGTTGTCGCTGTTGCACTTGACCGGGTTCCAGGCCGTGTTGCGGTCCAGGCAGTCGATGTTGTTGTTGTCGATGGCCGTGGCCATGTCCTGCCAGGCCACCGGGATGCTGTACCCCGACCCGATGAAGCAGAGGGCTGTGGCATGCGGGCCGTTCGGGTTGGCCGCGCCCCCCAGGTACTGGAACTCGCCGGCGAGGGCCCCGGTGGGGGAAAACTGCTGGCCGTAGAGGCTGGCGCCGCTGCGGTAGTCCAGCCAGCTGGCCACCAGCCAGTCTTTGGCGTAGCCGGTGCGCGCGTAGTTCAGCTGGGGGAAGTAGTGCTGGCTGGTCGCGGCGGTGTTGGCCATCACCGTGGTGTCCGCGGCCGCGCCATCGCAGTCGTAGCGCCGCACGAAGATGTCCCAGGTGCCGTAGCGCTGGTCGGCCCACGAGACCGCAAACTGCCCGCTGTCGCCCACGGCCAGCGCCGGGTGGTACATGGCATCCACGGGCCCGGCGGTGGAGTCGGTGACCGGGATGGCCGAGGTCAGCGGGTTGCCCGCGGCGTCGTAGACCCGGGCATAGATGCCCCAGCGGCCATTGCGGTAATCGAACCAGGCGAAGACGGTGCGGCTGCCGCAGATGCCGCAGGCGGCGTCGTACTTCTGGGTGGTGGCGGTGTCCACGTAGATCGGCGGGCCGGACATCGCCCCGCTGCTGTCGAAGCGCTGGGCCACGATCACGTAGTGGGCCATGTTGTAGTTGTAGCCGTAGCCGCAGACCACGGCGGCGCCGTTGGGCATCATGGCCACCGCAGGGTCATAGACGTAGCCGTTCATGCTATCCGGGAACAGCTTAAAGTTGGTACCCTGCCGGACGCCGGCGCTGTCGAAACGCTGGCCCCAGGCAAAGGCCCAGCGGGTGTCGTACCAGACCACCAGGGCGTTGCCGGCGGAATCGCAGGCCACTTGGGGGTAGTTTTGGGTCAGCTGCCCCAGGCTGTCGTCGTTGACCCTGATGTTTCCGCCCACCGCAACCATGGCCGAATTGTAGCGCTGCAGGTAGAT
Source organism: Candidatus Edwardsiibacteriota bacterium (assembly GCA_035506015.1). Classification (GTDB taxonomy): domain Bacteria; phylum Edwardsbacteria; class AC1; order AC1; family EtOH8; genus DATJQG01. Next base: position 724 of record DATJQG010000268.1, on the reverse strand, counting down.
GTCGCCGTTGTAGGAGCGGCCGTCCTGCCAGGCCACCCAGACCCGCATCGGGGCGTAGCTGGCGGCCAGGCCGGGATGGAGGTGGTCGAAGTCCTGGGGGGTGTCCTCCTGGTTGACCCGGAAGTCCTCGAGGTACGACTTGGCCGGACCGTAGGACGCCCCGTCGTGGGGCCGCCCGTCGCTGCGGGCGCGCCACGGGTGGAGGTTCGCCGCGGCGGCCGACGGCGCGGCGGCCGCGGGGACACTGTGGCCCGGCCGCGCGGCGCCCGTGGGATGCGTGCCCTGGGCGTCCCGGACGACCGCCGGGCCGTCGGCCATGGCCGCCGCGCTGGCCAGCAAACAAGCAACGATGATGACACTGATCGTTTTCATGTGGTCCTCTCTGAATGATGATGGTGCCCGTGATGGCCGGCCGCCCGTGCTCCCGCCGGACCGATGTTTAAATATAGCGCACCACGTTTAATTCTGTCAAGCCGATTTTCGTCCCCGCTGGCTGGGCGCGGCGGTGCACGGCGATCGACCGCCACTTCGCTATTGACAAACCTCCGGTCTTTTGATAAGCTTTGAGAATATTAAACTCGGCGCCGGCGTGGTGAAACTGGTAGACGCAGAGGACTCAAAATCCTCCGGGGGCAACTCCATGTCGGTTCGATTCCGACCGCCGGCACCAATAAAAAAACGAAGATCGGGTCGCATCCCGATCTTTTTTTATTTGGTTAGCGGG
>DATJQG010000267.1:0-6364 GCA_035506015.1 Candidatus Edwardsiibacteriota bacterium | reverse complement strand
CGTTGACCGCGTGGATGCAGGCCAAATTGTAGTACGCCAGCGCGAAGTCGGGGTTGACGGCCAGCAGGCGGTGATAGGCCTCGATCGCCAGGTCGTATTGCTTCTGCGCCACGTAGACGCCGGCCAGGTTGTGGTAGGCGTCGTACAGCGCGGGCTTCAGCTTGATGGCGGCCTCGAACTCGGGCACGGCCTGGTCGTAGAATGACAAGCGGGTGTACGAGATGGCCAGGTTGTAGTGCGCCAGCGCGTGCTTGGGGTTGAGCCTGATGGCGGCCTCGAACTGCTCCACGGCCTCCTTGTACTTCTTCAGGCCCTGGTAGGCGATGCCCAGATTGTTGCAGGCCATCGCCATCCCCGGCTTGCGGCCCAGCGCCTGGCGGAACTGCTCCACGGCCTCGTCGTAGCGCTTCAGCTGCAGCATCACGTAGCCCAGGTTGTTGTAGGCCTCGGCGAACTCGGGCTTGAGCGCGATGGCCTCGCGGTAGCAGGCCTCGGCCGAGTCGTACTGCTGCTGCGCCAGGTAGGCGTTGCCGGCGTTGTTGCGGGCTTCGGCGTAGTTGGGGTCGATGCTCTGCGCCAGCTGGTAGTCCTTCAGCGCCGCGCCGTAGTCCTGCTGTAGAAAGGCGATGTTGCCGTTGCCCACGGCCTTGACCGCATCGACGCTGGACGTGGGGTTGGCGGCGATGCTCGACCGCACCTTGGCGTCGACCGCGATGTGGCGGGCGCTCAGCAGCTTCTCGGCGATCTTGTCCTGCAGGGTGAAGATGTCGCGCACCTTGCCGGTGACGTCGGCCGTGCCCGATACCGTGGACGTGGTGACGTCCACGAAGCGGGCCGTGATCCGCAGCTTCTCGGCCGCGGTCTGGTAGGCGCCGGTGACCACCATGTCGGCCCCCACCAGCTTGCCGACCTCGGCGCCGGTGGCCGGGTCCACCGCGCCGGTCAGCGACAGCGCCTGCTCGCGCATCACGCCGGCCAGGTTCATCCGCTCCACCAGCGACAGGCCGTCGACGTTGGACAGCTTGGAGACCATGGTCTCGGCGATGCCGGCGCCGATCCAGTCGGTGGCCGGGTCGCGGTTGAGGTTCTGCAGGCCCAGGATGGCGATGTGCCTGGTCGGGGCCTGGGCCGCGGCCATGGCGGCGGTGGCCAGCAGGATGGCGAGCAGTTTCCGCATCGGAGCACTCCGCATTATGTTCGTTGACAGGTCTTGAGATAGTATCATAGTAGTTTACCCCGCAGCAATTTCAAAGTCAAGCACAAAGCAACGGCTTGTGGCAGTTGTGCTTGGCTGTTGCAAAACAAACGCGAACGTGATAATATATCATTGCTATTTATCCTTATGAAGCCCGCAAACAAGAACCTACGTCACTATCGCATCGGCGGCCTCACGCTGGCGGTACGTTCAGATCGGCCGATCACGGACCGCACCTTCGACCCCAAGCTGCGGCAGTTCGAGCTGCGGGCGCCGCGCCGCGCCGATGCCCGGATCAAGCTGCATTTCGCGTTGCCCGCCGCGATCGCGTTCGCGCAGGGCACTCTGGTCTATCGCAAATCGCCGTGGGCCATATACCGCGACAAGGAGGGCTGGTCGTATGTAGGCATCTCGCGGATCGCGGGGCAGCGGCCGCACCTGGTCGCGCGCTTCAATAAAGGCCACACCTCGGGCGACATCTACGTCCCCGATGACCGGTCCTGGCGCAGGGGACATCTCAAGTCGCTGACCCTCTTTCCCACCGACCAGATCCTGCTGGCCCGGCTGCTGGCAGACCGGCACAGCACGCTCCTCCACTCGGCAGGGTTAATTCTTGATGGCCATGGCCTGTTGTTCCTGGGGCACTCGTCCGCGGGAAAATCGACCATCTGTAAGATGTTCGCCCGGCATGCGGAGATATTATGCGACGACCGCAACATCGTACGCCGCGCGGGACAAGGGTTCACGTTATATGGCACGTGGAGCCACGGCACGTTCGCCAAGATCTCGGCCGGCCACGCGCCCCTGCGGGCCATGTTCTTCCTGAAACAGTCGCGCAATAATCGGATCTCCCGGATCGGTAACACGGACGAAGTCCTGAAACGCCTGCTGCCGCTGGTGATCAGGCCGCTGGCCGACGCCGGCTGGTGGGAAAAGACGCTGGACGTGCTGGAAAGCCTTGCCGCGTGCGTGCCCGCGTACGAGCTGGAGTTCGACAAGAGCGGCAAGATTATCGAGGTTTTAGAAATCCTGGCATGATCCCGCCATCGGCGGACGTGCCGGGCCCAGCGTCCGTCAAGAAAACATCGTGTTTCGCACTTTCCCGCGGATGCCGTTCGATGTTTTCAGGACGCGGTCATACGGGCATCGAACGATCGCCGGGCGGTAAGACTCTTTTGGTACTTTTCTGGTCACAGAAAAGTACAACATAATGAAGAACAGTAAACGAACGATTCCGCAATTGCCCCAGCTCGACGTCGAGCTCACCGAGCGCTGCAACAACAACTGCGTCCACTGCTGCATCAACCGGCCGGCAAATGACCGCCGGGCGCAGCGCCGCGAGCTGTCCGTCTCTCAGCTGGACGACGTTTTCAAGCAGGCGGCGGCGCTGGGCTGCCTGACCGTGCGGCTGACCGGCGGCGAGCCCCTGCTGCGGCCGGATTTCGAGCGGATCTACCTGGCCGCTCGCCGCCGCGGGATGAAGGTCAAGCTGCTGACCAACGCCTGCCTGCTGACGCCCGGGCTGGCGCGGTTGTTCAGGGACGTGCCGCCGCTGGAGAAGATCTCGATCACCGCCTACGGCCATGACCGGAAAAGCTACGAGTCGGTGACCCGGGTGCCGGGTTCGTTCGCGCGATTCGAGCGCGGCCTGGCCCTGCTGAAGGAGCACGGCGTGCCGTTCGAGCTCAAGGGCGTGATCTTCCGCGCCACGACCGGGCACCGAAAAAAGCTGGCGGCATGGATCAGGCGGCGCACCGGCGCCAAACCGGAGATGGTCACCATGCTCGACCTGCGGCACCGCCGGGACTCGGCGCGGCGCAACGAGCGGATCTCCCGGCTGCGGCTGGGACCGGGGCAGGCCGCGCGCATCATCTGCGCCGACCCGCTGTTCCGCAAGCAGATGGTGCTGTTCCCGAAGCGATATATGGGCGCACGCGGAGCGAAGCTCTTCACCTGCTCGGCGGGCAAGAGTGTCTGTCTGGACGCCTATGGCCGGCTGCAGCCCTGCCTGCTGCTGCGGAAAAGGAGACTGACGTACGACCTGGGTAAGGGGACGCTGAAAGACGCATTAACGAACTTCTTTCCCCAGGCGCTCGCGGCCACCGCGAAAAATAAGCAGTACCTCGACAGATGCGCGAAATGCGGCCTCAAGGGCTTCTGCAATCAATGCCCGGCCAAGTCGTATATCGAATATGGAGTGTTGGACAAGCCTGTGGAGTACCTTTGTCGCGTGGCGCACGCGCAGGCCGAACGGCTGGGCTGGGAGAATGAAACTTCTCTCGTACGATAACACGGTGTCATCCCGAGATCGCTTCGTGCGTTGCTGTTGAGGGATCAATCCCGTGAAAGATTGTTATGTTTACATCGCGGCCAACAAAGGCAAAATGCTCTACACCGGGGTCACCAACGACCTGCGGCGCCGGTCCCTCGAGCACAAGCAACGCCTGCTTCCCGGTTTCACCAGGCAGTACGCCATCGACACCATCGCGTATTTCGAGCACTTCACCGATATCCGGCACGCGATCGGCCGCGAGAAGCAGATCAAGGGGTATCGCCGCGGCAAGAAGATCGCACTGATCGAATCCATCAACAAGGAATGGCGCGACCTGGCAACGGTTACCGTTTGATCCTTCGGAAGCCCGGCACGCTGCATTTCTCAGGATGACGGGAGGACACAATACCAGCACTATGAAACCAACACTCGACAAGGTCTACAAACCCTCCGATGACGTGGTGGCCCGCGAGATCGAGGGCGAGATCATCCTGGTGCCCTTGGTGTCGGGCATGGGCGACCTCGAGGACGAGCTGTTCACGCTCAACGCCACCGGCATGGCCGTCTGGAAACTGCTGGACGGCAAGCGCAGCCTCAAGGCCGTGGCCGCCCTGCTGGCCAAACAGTACAAGGCCAAACCGGCCGTCGTGGAAAAGGACGTGGCTGAGCTGGCCGCGGAGCTGCTGGAGCGCAAGATGCTGGTCGAGGTCAAGGGAAGGAAATGACACGCCCCGTGGATACCGCGGCGGTGGCCACGACCATCCAGTCCTATGAGTTCGGCCCGCAGGATTTCCGCGGGATCCTGCGCGACGCGCTGGAGAAGGGCGCCAGCATGCGGTTCGCCACGGCCGGCTCCAGCATGACCCCGTTCATCAAGGACGGTGATGTGATCACGGTCGCGCCGCCGCCCCCGGAACCGAAGCCCGGACAGATCGCGGCCGCGGTCTCCCCCGCCAACGGCTTGGTGATCGTCCACCGCATCGTCAGGGTCGGCGAGGACGAAGTCCTGCTCAAGGGCGATAATCTTAACAAACCCGATGGCTGGGTCGGCGGCGCGGACCTGCTGGGCATCGTCGCCGGCGTGGAGCGCGGCGGCGAACCCTGGCGGCTGGGCATCACGCGGCACGCCCGGCTGGTCGCCGCCCTGTCCCGGGCCGGCCTGCTGCGGCCGCTGCTGCGCCTGGCCGTATGGTTCATGAAGCGATAGTATGGCCCGCATCACAAAAACGAAAAATGCAGCAGCGCGGCGCGTCCCGATGGACCGCCCCGCGCTGGCATCGGTCTCCCTGCCCGACCACGTGCTGTGGCAGCGGGCCCGTGCCAAGCGCATCCCGCTGTCGTTCGAGCTGGAGCTGACCGCGCGCTGCAACAACAACTGCCGCCACTGCTACATCAACTTCCCGGCCGGGGACGCCGCGGCGCAGGCGCGCGAGTTATCGGTAGCCGAGATCGATGATTATGCCCGCCAGGCGGTCGAGTTGGGGTCGCTGTGGTGCCTGATCACCGGCGGCGAGCCGCTGCTGCGGCCGGATTTCCCGGACATCTACTTGGCGCTGAAAAAGCGCGGCCTGCTGGTCTCGGTGTTCACCAACGCCTGCCTGGTGGACGACCGGATCATCGAGCTGTTCAGGAAGTACCCGCCGCGGGACATCGAGGTCACGGTCTACGGCGTGACCCGCGAGACCTACGAGGCCGTGACGCAAGCGCCCGGCTCGTACGACCGGTTCCTGGTCGGCCTGTCGCGGCTGGCCCAGGCCGGCATCAAGCCGCGGCTCAAGGCCATGGCCATGCATTCCAACGTCCACGAGCTGCCGCAGATCTCGACGTTCTGCCGCCGCTACACCAAGGATTCGTTCCGGTTCGATCCCCAGCTGCACCTGCGGTACGACCGCGACCCGGAACGCAATGCGGTGATCATGCAGGAACGGCTGGCGCCCGATCAGGTCGTCGCCCTGGAGCGGGCGGACAGCGAGCGCTATCGGGCCCTACAAAAGGATTGCGACAAGTTGCTGGTCAAGGGGAAAGCCGCGCAGGGCCGCAGCCTCTTCTTCTGCCGGGCGGGGATGGACAGCTTCACCATCGGGTGGGACGGCAGCTACAAATTATGCGGCAGCTTGATAGCCCCGGATTGCCGGTACGATCTGCGCAGCGGCACACTCCGGGAAGCCTGGGTGAAATTCACCCCCCGGATCCGCGATCGCAAACCAACCACTGCGGAATATACGAAACGCTGCGGCAATTGCGAGCTGATCAACCTCTGCCTGTGGTGCCCGGCCCATGCCTACTTGGAAACGGGGATGCTCGACCAACCAATCGAAAGGTTCTGCCAAATAGCTCAAGCGCGAAGATCCTTATTGCCGTAACATCGATCGACTGACAATAAAAAACCGGAGCATTACTGCTCCGGCTTTTTAATTTCAAACTTTCAGCTTATTCCACCCAACGTATCACAGCTTGGGCCTGCGGACCAAGTGCAATTACCCGTATTACCGGGTCCGGTGCTTGCCTCGGATGCTTTACAGGTTCCTAAAACAACCTCCTCGGGGCGGGCACGCGCCAACACCATTAATTGGGGTTTTACCCACTTCTTCTGCTTCATAATAATTTTAATATATCATTTTTACCAGAAAAAATCAATAGCAAAATAAAAAATCTTACCTCGTTTACCTTACAACGACGGCTTTGCGCACTGCGCCGAATCCGGCGCCCTGCAGCCTGATCAGGTAAACGCCGTTCGCCGCCTTCATCCCGTTCTGGGTCCTGCCGTCCCAAATGATGCGGTGCGGTCCCGCAGTTAGTAGTCCGTTCGCCAAGGTCTGCACCCGCTGCCCCGCCACATTGTAGACGCCGATCGCCAGTCTTGCCGCAGCGGGCAGTTGCAGGTCGACCGTGATCCT